>JAZDIG010000549.1:0-17822 GCA_043805105.1 Candidatus Glassiibacteriota bacterium
TGGGCGGCTGAGCGCCCAGGCCGAGGAAGCTGAGCCAGGCCTCGGTGAGGATATTTCCGGCCACACCGAGAGTTAGGGCCACCAGCAGGGTACCGAGCGTGTTGGGCAGCACGTGCCGCACCACGATCCCCACCGGCCCCACCCCCACCGCCCGGGCCGCGGTGACATAGTCCCGCTCCCTGACCGCCATCACTTCCGCGCGCACCAGACGCGCGATGCCGGCCCAGCCCACCAGCCCCAGGACGATAAAGATTTTACCCACGGTCGGGTTCTCGAAGATCGCCATCACCGCCAGGGCCAGGAGCGCCGTGGGGAAGGCGAGCACGATGTCGGTGATCCTCATCAGCACCTCGTCCACCCAGCCTCCGGCATAGCCCGCCACTGCACCCACCGCCGTACCGACCAGGCCTGAGATCAGCACGGCGATCACGCCCACAGTCAGGGAAATCCTGCTCCCATAGAGCACACGGCTCAGCACGTCCCGGCCCAGGTAGTCGGTGCCGAACGGGTGGTCCGCCGAGGGCGGGGACATGACCCGCGCCACGTCCACCCTAAAGGGATCGGCCGGAGCCAACAGGCCGGCGGCCAGAGACACCGCCAGCAGCAGCCCCACCAGGGCCAGGCCGATACCGAGAGTCAGGGATCTGCGCCCACCTCTCACGGTTCACCCCCCGCCCCCTGCCAACCCGGCAGCCTGACCCGCGGATCGATCCAGGCGTAAAGCAGATCGATCGCCAGGTTCGAGACCACGAAGATGAAGGCCAGGAAGAGCACTCCCCCCTCCACCACCGGCAGGTCCCGCACCAGGATGGCATCGTAGATCGCCCGGCCGATACCGGGCCAGGCGAAAACGGTTTCGGTGGCAACCGCCCCGCCGAGTAGTCCGGCGAGGTTGGTGCCGATCACTGTGACCAGGGGAATCGCGGCGTTGCGCAGGGCGTGCCTGCCGATTATCCACCTCTCCGGGAGGCCGCGGGCGCGGGCGGCCAGAACGTAGTCGCTGCGCAGCACTTCCAGGAAAGACGAGCGGGTGATCCGGGCGAAATAGCCGGTGCTGATCGCCGACAGGCTCACGGCCGGCAAAATCAGCCAGCGCAGGCCTCCGCTTTCGCCGTAGCCTCCCACCGGCAGCCAGCCGAGCCGGACCGAAAACAGGACGATCAACATCAGCCCCAGCCAGAATACCGGGGTGGAAATCCCCAGCAGGCTGGCCGCCATGACGCCGTAGTCGAGGAAGCCGCCCTGGCGGCGGGCCGCGATGACGCCGGCCGGCACTCCCACCAGAAGCGCGATCAGGATCGAGGCCACGGCCAGCTTGAACGTGGCCGGGAAGCGTTCGGCCAGCACCCGAGTCACGGGCCGGCGCTGACGGTAGCTGTAGCCCAGCTCGCCCCGGGCCACCCCGGCCAGAAAGAGCCCATAGCGTTCGACGACCGGCCGGTCGAGCCCCATCTGCCGGCGGATCGCTCCGATGGTTTCGGCGCTGGCGTTCTGTCCGGCCATCAGCCGGGCCGGGTCGCCCGGCACCAGGTACATCAGCACGAACACCAGGGTGGCGATCCCCCACAGCACCGGAACCAGCGCCAGCAATCTTCTGACGATAAAGGCAAGCATCAGCTGGCCTCCCCTGCGGTGTAAATCTTCTCTATGGGCAGCGCCCAGATTCCCAGGGCCGGGAAAACCGCTCCCCGCCAGCGCGGCTTGAGCAGCGCGACCTGCCCCGGATGGTAGAGAAAAATCCAGGGCGCATCCTCCCAGACGATCTTTTCCACCTGCCGGTAAATCTCCGCCCTCCGGCTCACCTCCACGGTCGTCAGGGCCTGGCGGAGCAGATCGTCCACCTGCGGATTGGCATAGCGCGTATAATTTCCGGGGTCGCCCCAGTTGGAAGAATGGAAGAGGGTATAGAGGAAGTTGTGGGCGTCCGGGAAATCGGCGATCCAGCTGCCGCGGAACAGGTCCGCCTCCCCGGCCCGGATCGCGGCCAGGAAAGCCGCCCATTCGAGGCTCTTGAGCCGCACTCGCACCCCGATCTCGCTCAGGCAGGCCTGCACGAACTCGCAGACCCTCCGGTCCACGGGATCGTTATTGTAGAGCAGCGTTATTTCGGCCAGGCCCCGGCCCCCGGGGAAACCGGCCCGGGCCAGCAGGCTCCGGGCTTTTTCCGGGTCGTAGGGGTAGCCCGGCAGATCCGGGTCAGAGCCGGGCAGCCCGGGCGGGACCGCCCCCACGGACACCACGTCCACTCCTTCGCCCAACACCTCGGTGATAGCCTGCTTACTCACCGCATAATTGAAAGCCCGGCGCAGCAGCACATTAGAGCGGAACGGCTCGCGCTCGAGGTTGAACCCGATATAGCGCACGGAAAGCCCGGGCCAGACATGCAGCTCCTGCGGCGTACGTTTCTGCACCAGTCCCACGTGGCCGGGGGGAAGCTGGTCGAGCAGGTCGAGTTCGCCGGCGCGGTATTTTTCGTACGCCACGCTGATATTGGGCACGATTTGGAATTCCAGCCGCTCCACTTCTCCGCCTCCGGCTGCGGCCGGCGCACCGGAACAGCGTTCGAGCGTTACCAGGTTGTCGTGCTGCCAGCTCACGAAACGAAAAGGGCCGCTGCCCACCGGAAGTTGGCCAAAATCGTTTTTTCCGAGCCGTTCGACTTCCTCCCTGGGGACTATGCTGGCCGCGGTCATGGTCAATTGCACCAACAGCGGCGCGAACGGTTCGGCCAGCCGCACGACCACCACGCTGTCACTTTCGGCCCACAGCCCGCGCACCCGGTCCGCCTCCCCCCGGGCGAACTCCCCGGCTCCAGCCACGGGTGCGAGGATCCAGGGTCTGGGACTGGCGTTTGCCGGGTCGAGCAGGCGCTGGTAGGAATAGACTACGTCCCGAGCCGTAACCCGGCGGCCGTTGTGAAAAACCGCATCGCCGCGCAGGAAAAACCGGTAAGTAAGGCCGTCCTCTCCTGCCTCCCAGCGCCGGGCTATCGCCCCCGCCGGTTCACCGGTACGGGGATCGAGCCGCACCAGGGGATCGAACAGGCAGTTGACCACGGTCTGGGAAACGAGGTCCGCGCTGTGGATCGGATCCAGGCTGGGAGGGTCGCCCGGAATGCGGAAGCGGAAGGTGACCGGGCCGCCCTGTGCAGTCGAGCTATTGCCGCCGGCGCAGCCCGAAACAGCCAGAAGGGCGTAAAACAGCAGGGCGGCGGCCGAACGCGGCAGGATTAAAGGGAAAGAGCACGGAGTGGTCATGGGCGAAATATAGCCGGCGGCTACCGGTTAGTCCACCGGGAAAGCTGGGGTTGCTCCGCCCCACACCGCCTCACCGGAAGTCAGAAGTCAGAAGCCGGTTGCCAGAAGTCAGAAGCCAGAAGCCAGAAGCCAGAAGACGGAAGCCAGAAGTCAGAAGACGGAAGCCAGAAGTCAGAAGCCGGAAGCCAGAAGTCAGAAGCCAGAAGCCAGAAGGCAGAAGGCAGAAGACGGAAGCCAGAAGACGGAAGGCAGAAGTCAGAAGGCAGAAGGCAGAAGCCGGAAGCCAGAAGACGGAAGCCAGAAGTCAGAAGCCGGAAGTCAGAAGGCAGAAGTCAGAAGGCAGAAGGCAGAAGGCAGAAGCCAGAAGCCAGAAGGCCGCTCCGCCCGCTACCACTTTGTCACCCTGTAACTCTGTCACTTTGTTACTGACTTCTCGCCTTGCGCCTCAGTGCCCTGCCCCTCGTTCTTCCCTCCCCCGACGTATAGCCAGCGCTCCGGGTTGTTCTTGGCAAAATAACCACTCGCCACGACACTGTCGCCCACGGCAACCACGTAATCGGTGGTGTCGTGGTGCACGAAGTTGGGGTGTTCGAGCAGGTTGATCCCGATCACGTCGCTGTCGGTCGGCCCGGTATAAACCAGCAGGTAGCGCTGGCGGTTCAGGGGATTCGGCACGGCGAAAACAATCCGCCAGTTTTCCCGATCGATCAGTCTGGCGCCGATTCGAACTGTCCGGCCAACGAACTGGAAGGGGTAATAATCGGCGAAACGGCTGGTGACTTGGTTGGTGTTTACCGGGCCATATAGCAGGAGGGAATAATCCTTGAGCAGGTCTTCGTCCACCTTGTCGTCGGGATAGATGATAATTTCGTGGGAGATGGCTTTGCCGAGCAATCCGGCCACGCGCTGAACGTAATTATTCAGCTCCCCGGGAGCCTCTCCGCCCGTACCGTAGACGATGGCGAGTCTGTCCGGGCTGCGCACGAAAACGTCATTGATCGGGCCGGTGAGAGGCTTAGGGTTGTGCCGGTCGTAAAACTGGAGGATCAGAATAATGAAAAAAATGGCGATAAATCCATACTTGACCGACTTGTTGCCGGCGAAAATTCCCCGCGGGGTCATTATCGGCTCATACCGGCTGCTGCGAGTTCTCCGGCTGTGGTCTCTCACGGCTGGCGACCGTCCTTTCAGACCATGCCCAGCGAGGCGAGACTGTTCACCATCTGCTGCAGGTACCGGTTCACCAGTTCGACGTCCTCCAATCCCAACACGCCGATCACGGCCCGGCCGGCCTGCATGGCGACTATCTTTCCGTAATAGGAATCCTCGGCGGAAAAAAGCGGATATTCCTCCCCGGTATGATCCTGGAGATTGCGGCTGTACTTTTGCTGAAAGTCGTGGTAAGTCTGGTAGCTGTGGCTGGCGTCCTGCTGGTTGTCGTGCAGGATGAAAAACAGCTTGAATTCCTTGCCGTCCAGTTCGTAATCGGCGGTAAAGCCGTTCTTGAGCTCACTGTGGCCGAGCACGTCCTGGGCCATGTAGCGCTGGCTGCCGTCAATCAACCTCTCGGTTGGGAAGGCCGCGAGCTGTTCCGGATTGCCCGGTTCGGCATCCAGCCGGGCGGCCACGGACTGGGCCAGTTCTTTCAGCTTATCGCCGTGGCCCTCTTCGAAAGCGGTGATCTTGACGTAATAAGGGCCCTGCCAGAAGAAGACCGCGTTGTCGGTGACGTAGCCTTCGCTGCCCAGGGCGATCCGGTCGACCCAGGAAGCCCTTTCAGCCGAATAGATGCCGAAGCCGCAGAGCCGGTCGGCCATGCGATAGATGTCCAGTACGGCTTGGAGACTGCCATCGGCGGTCTCGTAATCGGCGGTAACCACTTCCTGGAACTTGTACACCAGGTAGCCTTCAGCGCCCCCGTCGATGTATTCCCAGAGGTTTTCCGGTCCGAAATTCCTCGGCTCACCGTTCATTTTCCAGTCGGCGGTCTGGCCCTGCGCGGGCAGCAGGGAATTGAGATTCCCGGCCGAGGATTCCGCCTGGCTGCCGGCTTGGCCCGAAGCCGTCTCCTGCCCCTGTCCCCCGGCGCTTCCGCCTCCGCCGCTACTGCAGCCGGAGATAAACAGAAAGAAGGAAAAGGCTGCAAAAACGGCACTCTTCGCTCCCAGCCGCAAATAATGGTGCATATCGAACTTGCTCCCTGAATAGATGTTAGAAATTACTCGAAGGCGAGGCTCTCGTCTCAACCCGTGTCACGCCACCAGCGTCTGTCGCGGATGTAATCGTCAAACTCCTGGCGGTTGCGCAGGTTGTGTCCGAAAAAGTGCAGAATAAGGTTCTCCCTTTCATAGACCCAGACCTGGTTAAGGCGGCTGCCATAGATTTCCGACGGTGGGCCGAGCAGGATGTAAACCTCTCCCATGCTGGTTTCCCAGCCCTCTTTCTGCTCGGTGGTAAAATGCCGGTTGGCGTAGTCAATCCGTTCGAAGTACTGGACCCGCAGCTCGTTGATCGCAGTCGCCGGCACCGGGTCGAGGTTTTTCCAGAAATTCCTGAGCGCCTCCGCCTGTTCTTCTTTGGGGATGTGCAACAGTCGATTGAGCTCCTTTTCCGAGACGAGGTACTTGAGGAAGCGCACCTCCTGCTCGTAGTTGTGCTCGATATACTGCGCACTCCTGATGATATTGAACTTGAAGCTGGTGGCCCTGGCCAGGGAATTGTTGCGCTTGTCCCGCAACTGCACCTCGATTTCATAAGTCCCCAGGCCCATAGTGCCGGTTTCGACTTTGATCAGTTTGCGCTGGGTCAGGAGGCCGTCCTCCAGATCAACATCGACTCTCGGAAAGAGCATCAGCGCCTTGACCACCTCCGCTGTCAGCTTCCAGCCCTCGGGTGGGGTGGTACTGTCGGAGTAGACATCGACCAGCAGGAAGATCGGCTTGCCGGCCGGGTATTTCAGGGAGGCCTCCTTGACAGTTTCTTCCGGCTCGGGCACCCGCGGAGCCGCCTCTTCCGGTACTTCGCCCGGCTCGTAAAAAAACGGCGTGCTCAGCTTGGGCAGGTTCTGCGAGAAATCCGGTACGGTCACGGTCACCCGGCCGTTGCCGAAAGTATTGGCCTGCAGGTCCTTGATCTCCACAAATCCCTCGTATTTGCCCGGCAGGGCCTGGATCCGCTCCTGCAGCGGATCGAAATAGGCCGAGAGCGAGGTTTCGTCGTAGCTTGGCACCCGCACCTGCTTGTCCCACACCCCTTTCAGGATGGTGCGCTTGCTGGTTTCCCGCATGTTGAGGAACGCCTCGTAGCGCGCCTCGAAGTAGCTCGACCCCCGGTAGAACAACAGGTTTTCGTTTTCGATACTCAGGGCGACAATGCACCTGGTGCTGTCCCCGCTGCCCCTGAAAAAGCTCATCCTGAAGCCAAACGGGATGTCGTTTTCAAAGGTATCGAGTTCCTGCGCCCGCAAGTTGAACGGCAGCGCCGCAAGCACGAGCCAGCTCACCAGGGCCGCCACGGCGAACCATCTGTTATCGCAATCCGGCAACATTTTCATTCATCCCCCTTCCCTCGAACAGACAGACCTTAAAATCCACTGTCATTCAGTACCCCTGCATCTGTGGCCGGTTCCGCCAGTTCCGGCCGGTCTATCTGCGCACGAAAAATCGGGTGTTGCGATGGAAGGAGTGGCCGTCGTTGTTGAGGTCTTCCACCAGGATAGACAGTTCGTAGAGTCCGTTCGAGTTTTCGGTGAGGTCGATGCCGACGTCTTCCTGCACCATCCTCTTGTCGACCGGGGCCTTTTTTTTATCAAAAGTGAGAACCACGTGCTCCTGGCCCGGATCGTCTCCCATCAGCGTCTTGAACGTGTCGTAGATCTTGCCGAATACGTTGCGGTCCCGCTCGATGAGCGCCATCGAATAAGTGACCCGGTAATTGTAATTGCCTTCCCGGTCGGGAGTGAGGTTGTAGATTTCCTGATAGGCGTACATCTTCTCCGAGGGGTGGAAAGTCCGCGACGGGTGTGGCTCGATTTCCAGCCCGTGGTGCCTGAACTTGCCCGTATCCACCGGCGAAGCGTAGATGTTGCGCGCGGTGAGAATCTGGCTGGTCTGCAGCGAATCCCTGCCGTAGGAGCCGACCGTGATCCTGCCGTTGAAATTCCCCAGCGAAATACCGTTCTGGATCTTGACGAAATAATAATACTCTCCCGGGGACAGGTCCACCTTGCCGATCCCAACCACCTCGCGGTTCTCGAGGTCTTTGGGACTGATAATGGTGCTGTGCTTGTCCACCTGTTCGAGCCAGTTGACCTGATTCCAGTTCCGGTCGTAGATCCCGAGCTGGCTCTTGATTTCGTAGTTGTAATGCCCGGAGCCGTTGGTGAAGGTGATTTCCCTGCCCGGTACACCGGAATAGAACTCGATCGTGCTCTTTTCATCGGAGTCGCCGCGGAATTCGACGAGGTCGTAGTAGGATTCGAGCCGCTCGCCGTACGGGTACGGCACGCTCTCGGTTCTCAGCGCGGTCTGGATCGAGATAACATTCTGCTCGTACTCCTCCAGGTGCACGAACGGGTCGTAAAGGTTGTTCAAAAGGCGGATGTAAATTCCATTGCCGACTTCCATGCGCGAGCTGTACAGCTCGGCCATCCAGTGCAAGCGGTCATTTTCTTCGGGGCCGCTGCTCGTCGTGGTGTAAAATCCCCGGTAATTCATCACCGCCGCGGTCAGGGAGCTGACGAGCTGATATTCGTAGATGCCCTTGAGCGCGACGAAGTTGAGGACCAGATCGCCGTCGTCCCGGTAATAAACCCAGGTTTCATTGGGATGCAGGCCCTCGCCGCGGTGGGTAAATGTCTGGCCGGGCCGGCCGTGCCGGATAAAAACGATACCACGGTCATCGTAGGGGATGTTTTCCGGGGGCACGTACGCCATCAGCGGGCTGATTCCCGGACTGCGGGTGCGGAAAGGCACGCGGTAGAGCGAGTCCGCTTCCTGGACCCGGCCGTAGTGCTGGATCAGCCTGACTCCTGGGGTGAGGTTCATGTCGAAATCACGGCTGTACCAGAAGTCGCGAAAAAACTTTTCTGCATCGTGGATATTCAGCCGCGCAAACTCAGTGTGTTCGGCCTCGGTGGCCAGTATGGCTACATCGTTGAAGTAGGCCTTGAGCTGATCGCGGTTGCTGATCTGTTTCACCCCCAGCCAGTAGTAGTGCAGACAATCGTTCAAGCGTCCCCGCGAGAGACTGATCTTGGCCAGCTCCAGATTGACGTACGGGTCGCCGGCCGAGCCGCGTTCGGCCTCCGCCCGCCTGAGTATCTCTTCGGCGTTCTCCAGGTCGCCGGCGGCCTTGTGCAGGATCGCCAGCTTGAGGGGTATGTCGCGCTGAAGTCCGCCGAGACGGTAAGCGCGGCTCATGTGTTCGAGCGCCAGCCGGGCATCGCCCGGGTCGTAGCGGCGCATATAGGCCGAGGCCAGCCAGTAGTGAGCTTCCCACGAATCGGGCGCCAGTTCCACAGCCCGCTGAAAGCTCGCGACCGCCCGCGTAACAAAATCCTTGTCGAATATCCGTTCGATAATCTGGAAAATCCTTATCCGGCGGTCCTTGCGGTCAAGGTAGCTGCGGCCCAGCCCCAGGAAGACCCGCGGGTCGGTATCCCTGATCGCCAGCGCCTGCTCGAACGTCCGGCGCGCCAGTTCGGGATCATCGTTCTCGAGCTGATCGAGACCTAGACGGATCAGGGTGGTAAATTTGTACTTGAGGGTATCTTGCTGGAAAATTGTCCGGGAATAGAATGAGCTGTCTATCGTTTCCGCATTCAGCATGGCGTTTTCCGCCACCCCGAACAGGAAGACGAAAATTATGGAAGGGGTCATTTTCATAGCGAAAAACCGGTACGAGCCTGCCATCACCGCACCATCATCCCTTTATCCGGGCACAGTGATGATATTACAGACAATTCTGCCGTAAAGTTCCTGCTAAGGTAAAAAAATTCATATTTTATTCGGCAGGCGGCCGGCTATCGACCGATCCATCCTTCCACGGAATACTACCGGCATTCTTCGCGCTCGATCTCGCCCTTCCGCCACCCTGCCGCCGGCGTAACTTTATTCTAATTTCTGTCGAGTGGGTTGTCAATTCGATGCCGGCAAAAGGCCCGGTCCATTCCGCCCGGCTGAAGCTATAGTTGAAGAGGGGGAAATGAGCTAAACCTGGCCGCCGCCGTAGACGTCGAGCAGGAGCTGGTTCGAGGGGCTGCGGCTTTCGCCGATGGAGGTTACGTAGACACCCGGCTTGTCCACCAGCGGGCAGACGTATTCGCACATGCCGCAGCCGACGCAGAGATGGGGATCGATCCGCGGCTGCTTGACCGTGACCCGCTGACCGGTGTGGTCGGTCACTTCCACTTCCTCGAAAAAGATCGCCTTCTTGGGGGTAGGGCAGACTTCCTCGCAGACTATGCAGTTGCGCCCCAGCGAATAGGGAATGCAGCGGTTTTTGTCGAAAAGGGCCAGGCCGATTATGGTCTTGTGTTTCTGTTCCAGGGTGAGCCGTTGGATGGCGCCGGTGGGACAGACCTGTCCGCAGAGGGTGCAATTGAACTCGCAGTAGCCGAGCTGCATCTTGAGGTAGGGCGTCCAGAATCCCTCCAGCCCGGCCTCGGCCAGCGTCGGATGGATCGCGTTCTTGATGCAGACTTTCATACATTCGCCGCACTTGACACAGCGTTCGAGAAACTCCCGCTCGTCCACCGCTCCCGGCGGCCGGATCAAGGCCGGATTGAACCTCTTCGATTCGCGGCCCGCGCCGATACTGGCCGAGGGTGACAGCTTGCGCGGGTCGATACGCAACAGGGCCAGGGCGCCGACCGCGGAGCCGACGCTGGCCAGGACCTGGCGCCGGGTGACGTCCACCGTCTGTTCTGAGCGCCGCGGCCGGGCCAGGCCGATCCTGATCGAGCCGTGCGGGCAGCTCTCCACGCAGTTCCAGCAGGGCAGGCACTCGCTCCTGATCCAGGATTCGGTGGACTGCGGTTCGCAGGCGCCCTCGCAGTTCTTCCGGCAGCTCAGGCAATTCGTGCAGGTCTTTTCGTCCACGGTGAGCTTGAGCAGGCTGAAACGGGACAGCAGCCCCAGCAGGGCTCCCAGCGGGCAGAGGAAGCGGCACCAGAAGCGCCGGCGCAACTGATTAAGGACCGCGATCGCCGCGAAGAGCAGGCCGATGAACAGCCCCTGGTAGAAATAGGGCTGCTCGAAGGAAAGAATATAGCGCCGCAGGAAGGAAAATACCGGCTCGAGGATCGCGGTGAGCCAGGGCCAGTCCAAGGCCAGCAGCGGGTAGAACGTGGCCCGCAGCAGGTAATTGAACACCGGATTGACCGCCAGGCCGAACGAGCGGATCAGCACGGAGAAGGGATCGAGAAAGCCGACGATCTGCAGGCCCAGAACACCCGCGGCCAGGAGAAACACCACCGTCACGTACTTCCAGCTCTGGCGGCCGTCGTAGCGGTTGCGCCGGATATTTTCGGCCGCCTTGAGCCGATTATGGCTCAGCACGTGGTTCAGGGTGCCCATCGGGCAGACCCAGCCGCAGAAAAACCGGCCGAAAAGTACGGTCAGCGCCACGGTGGCCAGGCTCCAGAACATCATTGCCGGCAGGCTGTGGGCGGCGAAGAAGGCGGCAGCCGCCACCAGCGGGTCGAAATCGAAAAAGACCTTGACCGGGTAGGCGATCTCGTCCGTGCCCTTGTATTCGGTCATCACCAACAGGAACAGAAAGAGCAGGAAGAACAGAGCCTGGCTGACTCTCCGCGCAGTCCTCATCAGAGCTGAATCTCCCTTGTTTCGACCGTGGCGGGGTCGAGGCTGCCCAGGCCCATCTGGCTGCCGATCACCAGATAGCGGATTTCGGCCGGGTCGATACCGAACAGGCCGGCCGCCCGGGCATCGGCCGCCACGGGGTCGACCGAGGCGATCACGGTGTCGCACTGTTTGACATCGGCCAGGCTGCCGCCGGAGGGGCCGTTGGCGGTCAGGATCCGCACGGCATCGACCACGGTGAGGGTGGGGGCGAAAAAGGCGGTCATTTCGGCGATGGAAAGGTGGACGTCCTGATGGAGCTGGTTACGCCGGCCGCCCATCAGTCCGTAAAAGTTCTTCATCCCGATGCTCAGCCGGCTCAGGCTGTGATGTTTGGCGATCGGCACGTTGATAATCCGGTCGACTTCGAGGGCATCCTTGTAGACCGGCCATTCCCGGATCAGCTCGCCGCCCACGTTCACGCTTCTGAAGTTGTAGTCCTCCAGGTACAGCGCCTGGGCCCCCAGCTCCTCGGCGGCCTTCTTGATCCCGCTGCGGACGTAGCAGCGCCGGGAATCGCTGATCGTGTTGTCGAGCACGAGCACCTGGCCGGCGCCGGCCTCGAAACACAGCTTGACCACGGCGGCCAAAACTTCCGGGTTGGTGGTGGCAGCCTGGGCCGGGACCCGGTCCCAGCCGATATTGGGTTTGACCAGGACCTTGTCGCCCTTACTGACGAACATCCCGATCCCGCCCAGCTCCTCGATAGCCCGGCGGGTGATCGCCTCCGGACCGGCGCCCTTGACCACCGCCATTTTCGCGCCCGGCAACTGGACCGGCTCCCTCATCCGGCGCGGCAGCCGGCTCTCTCCGCCCGTACCGCCGCCCGATCCTGGGCCGCAGCCGGGCAGGCCGGCAGCCACGGCGGAAACGCCGATCAGTTTGAGAAATCTTTTTCTATCCATGGACAAGACTATCCCTCCTCTATTCTATAAACGACCCGATTTGCGCAGTTGGTACAGTTTACTTCCCGGGCGAGCTGGAATCGGCGGAGGGCGCCGAGCCAGGGTCCTCGAGCGGTATTACGTCGAACACCGTGGAAAGGATCGTCCCGCGACGGATAACCACCTCGAGCTCGCCGTTGGAGGAATAGGTCAGCCGTGTCGGGAGTTTTTTAAACACGGCCGAAGCTGAATCGTCCGGCTGGGCCTTACTCTCGTAGTGGCTTTCGAGAGCTCCGAACACCCGCCGCGCCTCGACGCTGTCAGGATAGGCCACCACCATGATAAGAGCGGGGTGCCCTCCTTCCCGCAGATGGTAGTAGGCCAGTGCGGCGGGCGTGCTGTCGTTGAGAGCGTAGATGTTCTGATCGGCGACGAAATGCCGCGAGTTGAGTCCCAGCAGTCCCCGCACGTAGACTTCGCTGTGCGGGATGAAACCCGGCCTGGGCAGGAGCCGCAGCACGTCTGGGAAATCGCGCGGGGCCTGGATCCCCTGGTCGATCCGGCGGCAGATTTCCTCCATGTCCCGGCTGATGGCGCTGTCTGAGGAGGCGATCTGGAGGTCGATGAAATATACGCCCTTGCAGAAGACGATCTGGTAGTCGTTGCGCGCCCCCATGGTGCCGGCGGCATAGGGTCTGAAATCCACCCGGCGGGTGAGGGAGAAGATGCCGAAAGCGGCATCCGGGTCTATCATGCGGTAAAGGTTGGCGAAAATCGACTTCCCGGACCGGGTGGTGTACTCGCCCGCCGCCGCCGCCTCGAAGCCGCACTCCAGGTAAAGGTCCGCCCCGCCATCGATGTACTGGTACAGGTCCCGGCCCCGGTAGATATCCGTTTTAGCCGCGGCGCTCAACTGCGCGGGCAACTGTTCCCTGGGCAGGAGCGCAATCAGGGCCGAATCGGCCTGTTTCTGCTTATTGCCGCAGGCGAAAAACAGGATCGGGCCCACCAGCAGAACGAGGGCCAGGGGATAATTAACAGAGCGTGTCCACATTGAATGGCGCATAAGACGGCTCATCTTGTTCCAGCGGCATCCGGCTGCCGCCCCCGAGCTTCGAGGTCACAAATTGTGACCTCAATCGTCCAACTTTTTTCCTGGTCCAATTAAAAATTCAAATCCTTGAGTATTTGGCTGATATTCCGTATTAACAGCTTTTATCAGCAATTATGTTTAATACTTATAATGTTATTATTACTTTTACCTTAGTACCTTTTTTTGAATTAAGTACATAAGGAATCGGCGGCCCTGCGGCTTGAATCGAGTTCCAGAATTTAAGCGTATCTGTGTTATTTGTCAAACCAAGAAGAAAGCCGGAGGGCGTGTCAGCCGGCCTCGATCTCGACCGCCGCGCCTTCCGGCAGAAGGACCGAGCCCAGATTCAGCGACTGGGCAATCGAGATGAAAGGCACGCTCAGCGGGTCGATACCGAATAGCCGGGCGGCGCGGGAATCGGCAGCCACCGGGTCGGCGGCGGCGATCACGGTGTCGCAGCGCCGCAGATCGGCCGGGCCGGCGCCCAGGGGGCCATTGGCGGTCATGATCCAGACTGCGTCGATCACGGTGAGCACGGGCCTGAAAAAGGCGGCCAGTTCGGCGATACTCCGGTGGATCTTCGGATGCAGCTCGTGGCGCGGCCCGCCGATCAGGCCGAAGTGGTTTTTCAGGCCGAGAGTGAGCCGGGTGAGATGGTGATGTTTGGCCACCGGGACGTTGATCAGCTTGTCGACTGTCAGCGCCCGCTTCACCACCGGCCAACTGCCGACCGCCTCGCCGGGCACTTTTACCTCCGTGAAATCCCATTCCTCCAGGATCGCCACTTCCGCTCCGGCCTTCCCCGCCGCCTCGGCGATCCCGCTGCGTTCGTAGCAGGCCTGCGCCGGGTGGGTGGAGTTGTCGAGCACCAGCACCCTGGCGGCTCCGGCTTCGCGGCACATCCGCACCAGTTCTGCCACTACCAGCGGGTTGGTATTCGCCGCCAGCGCAGGCGGCCTGTCCCAGCCGATATTCGGATGCACCAGCACGCTTTCGCCGGGAGAGACGAAACGGGAGATGCCGCCCAGGGTGTCGACCGCCTGCCGGGTAAGCTTCGCGGGATCGGCCCCTCGCGCCGCACACAGCAGCGGCTGTCCGGAAGCGGCTGACTGCGTGGCCGCCATTGCCGCGAAAGCTCCGAGCGAAGTCCGACTGACAAATTCCCTGCGTTTCATCAGGCCGTTCCCCTGCCGGGAGGTTTAGCTGAATTTCTTTTCGAAGTAGCGGATAGTGGCCGTGAGACCTTCATCGCGGCCGGAGACGGTCCGGAAGCCCAGCCGGGTGATCCGCGCGATGTCGGCGTAGCTGGTGTGGATGTCGCCGGGACGTGGGTCGGCATGGACGATCCGGGAACAGGAGCCGGTGAGTTCGACGATCCGGGAGGCGATGTCCCGGATGGTGACAAATCCACCGCTCGCCACGTTGCAGACTTCCCCGCCCTTTTCGGCCACCAGCACGCAGGCGGTCACCACGTCCTTCACGTAAATGAAATCCCTCACCTGCGTGCCATCGCCGAAAATCACCAGGTCCTGGCCGGACAGCGCCCGGTGGATAAAAATCGGGATGGCGGCGGCGTAGTGGCTTTTGGGGTCTTGCCGTGGGCCGAACACGTTGAAAAAACGCAGGGCGGCGGTGCCCAGCTCCCATTGCTCGCGGTACATGCGCAGGTAATATTCGCCGTCCAGCTTGGTTACCGCATAAGGAGTTTTCGGTTCGGGAAGCATGGATTCCCGCTTGGGCACCTTGGGATTGTCCCCGTACACCGCGGCGCTGGAGGCGAAGACCACCCGTTTAACTCCCTGCCGGAGGGAGGCCTCCAGCACGTTCAGGGTACCCAGGGTGTTGATCTTCACGCATCCGGCCGGGTCTTCCAGACTCTCCGGCACGCTGACCATGGCCGCCAGATGGAAAACCCAGTCCACGCCGGCAAAGAGAGGCAGGAGACGAGGGTAGTCGGTGATCGAGACTTCGTGGAAAGCGTGCCGGAAACCGGTGAGATTTTCCCGGTAGCCGGTGCGCAGGCTGTCCACGACCACCACATCGTGTTCGGCCTGGAAATGTTCGACCAGGTGGCTGCCGATAAAACCGGCGCCCCCGGTGACCAGAATCTTCACGGGACGGCCTCTCCTTCAGCTCTCAAATCGTTTCTCCGAATCCCGGTACGGACGGCGTTTTTCTGCCGGATAAAGATACACGGCAGCGGCTATAAATCAAGCCCGACAACCGCCGCCGGGTGCACTCCCTTATTGACAGAACCGACAGGCGAGACTATTTTTATTTTTTTGCCCGGACCCTGAAAAATTATTCAATGGACGAAAAAATATACATCCTCAGGATTCTGCACGAATTGTTTTTCGTTAGGAGGACGAGTTGGCAAAAGCGTTTTCACTGACACCCAAAAAAGTACCGCGGGTAAAGACCGCAAACCGTACGATCAAGACCGAAATCCCGGTCGCGGAATCTGTCCCGATCATCGAATCGCTGCGCCGGAACGAGCCGATATCGATGTCCGGCCAGCCGCTGGTGGTCTGGGACCACGGCGATGGCGCGACGGTCTGCGACAGGTGGGGCAACCGCTGGATCGACTGGTCGAGCGGAGTGCTGATTACCAACGCCGGCCACAACCATCCGAAAATACGGCAGGCGATCGTGGACCAGGCCCAGAGCGGGCTGTTGACCAGCTACTGCTTCCCCAATCAGGCGCGGGCCAGACTGGCCGAACTGCTGGTAAAGGTCACGCCGCCGAGCTTTACCAAAGTGTTCATCCTCACCACCGGCTCGGAAACCGTGGAGTGCAGCCTCAAGCTGATGCGCACTCACGGCCTGCATAAGTACGGCAAGGACAAGATCACAATCGTCTCATTCCTGAACGCGTTCCACGGCCGCACCCTGGGCGCGCAGATGTTGGGCGGTATCCCGAAACTCAAGGAGTGGATCGTCAACCTGGACCCGAACATCGTTCAGGTACCTTTCCCGGACGGGTTCAGGAACACCGATGTCGAATTTTCCGCTTTTGAGCGGGCGCTGGCCGGCCAGGGAGTCGAACCCCGGCAGGTGGCCGGCGTGATCCTCGAAACCTACCAGGGCGGTGGTGCGAGCTTCGCCCCGGCCGCCTATATCCAGGCCCTGCGCCAGTGGTGCGACACCAACGGGGCCCTACTGGCGTTCGACGAGGTGCAGGCCGGGTTCGGCCGCTGCGGCAGAATGTTCGGTTTCGAGCACTACGGGGTGATACCAGACCTGGTCTGTTTCGGCAAGGGCATTTCCAGCAGCCTGCCGGTTTCGGCGGTGATGGGCCGCGAAGAGGTGATGAACCTCTACGGGCCCAATGAAATGACCAGCACCCACACCGGCAACCCGGTGTGCGCCGCCGCGGCGGTGGCCAACATCCAGGCGATAATCGAGGAAAAGCTGGTGGACAACGCCGCCGCCATGGGTAAAATCCTGCACGATGGGCTGAATGGGCTTAAAGACAAATACGATTCGGTGATCGGCGCAGTGCACGGCAAGGGTCTGGTGGCCGGGGTCCACATAATCAAGCCGGGATCGATCGAGCCGGATGGCGGGCTGGCCTGGGAGATAGTCAACTCCTGCGTGGAAAAGGGCCTGCTGATGTTCGCGCCGGTGGGTTTCGGCGGGGCGACGGTCAAGATCAATCCGCCCCTGTGCGTGAGCCGCGACCAGATCGAAGAGGGCCTGTCGGTGCTGGACGAGGCGTTCGAGGAAAATTTGAGCTGACAGGAAATATCTATCTGCGATAGAAAAACAACCGTCGGAGTCAATCTCCGGCGGTTTTTCTTTTCCCCTCCGCACCGCGACCACGGAAGTCAGAAGCCAGAAGTCAGAAGCCAGAAGTGAGAAGCCGGAAGGCCCCGCCACCTGGCCACCCCCGGGTAGTCAGTATTCGGTATCCAAAAGCACCATTGCCCGGACCACTCTGTCGCTTTTTCCCCTCCGCACCGCAACCCCGGAATTCAGAATTCAGAAGCCAGAATGCCGCTCTTCCCGCTACCACTTTGTCACTGTCTTTTCACTTTGTGCCTCTGTGCCTTTGTGCCTTCCCCTAATTACTCGCCCTTCTCACGTCCGGCACCCGGATCGCCGGGTTAGCCATCAGGAAAGTGCTGAACACGAACTCGAAGCGGCCATTGGAGAGGGTCACCAGGCTCAGGTTGGCCCGCCAGCAGTGGAGGTCGCGGTTGAGGATGAAGCTCTGGTTCTGCAGGCCCCGGGCATTGAAGTTGTAGCTGCTGCTGTAGACCAGGTGCCAGGAGGGAGTGGGGTTGAAAGTGAACGACCAGCGCAGGCTCTGGTTGGAGGTTTTCGCCCCGCGCGTGCGGCTCAGGTTGTGGCTGATATTCACGCTCCAGGGCATGGCGCGGCTGAAAGCCAGGTCTCTCGTCGATTGGTAGTCCTGCCGCATGCCGAAATCGCTCACCCCGGCGCCGGGATAGCGCTGGCTTTCGTGCCAGGCCTCCTCCTCGAGTTCGGCGGTGGAGGGTTGATCGCCGCCCCTGGCCTTGTAGGTCCCTTTCAGTGTCACCGTGGTGCTCAGGCTCCTCATGAACGGCTTGAAATGTTCCACCGCGCCCCGTTCCACCAGGTCGTGGCTCAGGAGAGTCTGCACGCTCAGGAATGAGGCCGGCGTGGAAGTGATCGAGGTGGAGAGCTGGCCCCAGCCCAGGGTGTCGCGCCTGGCCGCGCGGTTGAAGTCGTAGTCGATAGT
>JAZDIG010000550.1:0-4453 GCA_043805105.1 Candidatus Glassiibacteriota bacterium
CGTGGTGCTGATCAAAAAGCTGTCGACAAACACCTCCCGAACCGGCCTGGATTGTTCGAACCATTTATCATCCGTATCCTCAGTACCCATCTGGAAGCTGCCCGCCGGAATCATCACCATCCTGATATTATCGTGAAACCAGCTGCTGTCCGTATCGGATGGCCTGCCGTGGGAAACGCCGGGAGATAATATCGAGCAGAGCAGGAAAAGAAAAGCGGTACTCGAACTGAGCGAAGTCTCTCTTGCCATGGCCTGAGCCCTGATCCGGTCTTTGAGTATAATATTGCTGTACTACCAATATTATGCCACTCGTGTATCCGTTGCAACTGCCGTCCGCAGTAATTTTTCTACGTCTCGATGGTCCACCCGGGGTTTTTCCGGGCATTGGGGTATCAGACTGAAGGACGGAGCTTTTTCTGGCGGGATGGCAGGCGTGCCGGCCCGCACTTCCCGGCAAGGCCCCAAAACTCCGAAATGCAAATCAGCTCCTGAGGCGACTCGAATCGCCCGCTTCAGCAGAATGTCCGGATTTACCTTGGCGGCCGGCTGCAAGTATCAAGTACTCCACAAGATAGCTGCAGTTAAACCTGCCGCGACCCATAAACGATTGTCAATCCGGGATTATTATATTACTTTTAGCTTACGGGCTCCCCAAAGCTGGTTGTCTGACCGGATTTCCAATTATCAAAAATAACTCGTGCAGGAAGCGGGACCATTACAACTGAACGGGAATTCAATGGTTTATCCGATGAAGAGCTGGTTCGGCTTTTTATCGGGGGTAAAGACCGGGCGTTCAACGAACTTATGGGGCGTTACGACCGCCGCATAATAAATTATATTTACAGAATTATCGGTGACCGGGACCGGGCTGAAGATCTGCTCCAGGATACGTTCATCCGGGTTTACCGGAACATCGATCGCTTCGATGTCAACCGGAAATTTTCCACCTGGCTGTACACTATCGCCACCAACCTGGCGAAAAACGAGCTGCGCAACGCTGGGCGCAGCCCATTGGTCTATTTTCAGAATTTCTTTTTTCACAAGGACGACAAACAGATGTTCGAGGCTGCCGACAGCAGCGGCAAGCCCGATGACAACCTGTACTGGAAACAGCTCAAGAGTATCGTCGAACGGGCGATAGACAAGCTCCCCGACCGGCACAAGCTCGTGTTCACGCTCAGGGAAAAAGAAGGCAAGAGCTACGAGGAAATATCCGAAATTCTCGACTGCAACATCGGCACGGTCAAAAGCCGGCTGAATCGCGCCCGGGCGCGGTTTGCCCAGATAATTGAGCCGATGTTGAAATAAACCGATCACCAGCGGGAGGGGGAGATGGCATTCCCGGTCCACAGGGGCAGAAGGCTCAGGCAATCCGATTCGATCCGCAGGCTGGTCCGCGAAACTTCGATCAGTCCGGCCGATTTCATCTACCCCTTGTTTGTCGTGCCCGGCAAAGGGGTCCACAGCGAAATCCCCTCGATGCCGGAGAACTACCATCATTCAGTCGAGCTGGCGGCCGGGGAGGCACGGCGCATATTCGAGCTCGGTATCCCGGCGATTCTCCTGTTCGGTATCCCGGAGACCAAGGACCCGCTCGGCTCCGCCGGGCAGGCCCCCGCCGGAATAGTGCAGCAGGCGGTACGGGCGATTAAGAAGGAAGTGCCGGCCCTGTGCGTGATCACCGATGTCTGCCTGTGCGAATACACCGACCACGGCCATTGCGGCAAGATCGTGAACGGCGATGTCGACAACGACGCCACCCTCGAGCTGCTGGTTCGCCAGGCGGTCAGCCATGCCGAGGCCGGGGCGGACATGGTGGCGCCCTCCGACATGATGGACGGCCGGGTGGGAGCTATCCGCCGCGGCCTGGACCAGAAAGGATTCTCCCGCCTGCCGATCCTGAGCTATGCGGCCAAGTACGCCAGCGCTTTTTACGGGCCGTTCCGCGAGGCGGCTGATAGCGCCCCCGCTTTCGGCGACCGGCGCACCTACCAGATGGACCCGCCGAATGTGCGCGAAGCGCTGCGGGAGATCGAGATGGACATCCGGGAAGGGGCGGACATCGTGATGGTCAAGCCGGCCCTGCCATGCCTGGACGTAATCCGGCTGGTGCGGGACAGGTTCGACGTTCCGCTGGCCGCCTACAACGTCAGCGGCGAATTTTCCATGATCAAGGCCGCGGAACGCCTGGGCTGGATCGACGGACGTAGGGCGATGATGGAAGTCCTCGTGGCGATTAAGCGCGCCGGGGCGGACATGATTATCACCTATTTCGCGCCGGCGGCTGCTGAATTGCTGCGCAAGGGAGAGCTTTGAGCGGACTCGATGAGCTTGATAGCCGGATTCTGGGAGCGGTCCAGAGCGATTTCCCGGTATGCGAAAGGCCGTTCGCCGGGATTGCCGAGGCACTCGGGGTCGACCAGGACACGATCCTGGAAAGAATTATCTCGCTCAAGGAACAGGGAGTGATCAGACGATTCGGCGCGGTGTTCAATTCCAGGAAACTCGGTTACGCCAGCACCCTGGTGGGTGTGCGTATCCCCGACCCCTCGGACATCCCGGCGGTGGCGCGGGAAATCAACCGGTTCGATGAGGTTACGCACAACTACCAGCGCGCGGATGAGTTCAACCTCTGGTTTACGCTGATCGCCGCCAGCCGGAAGAGGATCGACCAGATACTCGCGAAAGTGTCGGGCCTGGCCGGGGTGGCCGAGGTGCGCGACTTGCCCGCCGAGGAATTATACAAGATCAAGGTGGATTTCAAGCCAACCGGCAAGTGAACGAGAGGTGTGTTTTGAGCGGGAAAAAAGACCGGAAATTCAGCGAACTGGAAAAGAAGCTGATCCTGATCCTCCAGGAAGAATTGCCCCTGTGCCCCGAACCTTACCGCGAGATAGCCGAACGGGTGGGGCTGACTCACGGGGAGGTGCTGGCGCTGGTGGGGCAGTGGGTCCAGGCCGGCGTAATCCGGCGCTTCGGGGCCACGGTCAGGCATCAGCGGATGGGCTACACCGCCAATTGCATGGTGGTGTGGAGGGCCGAGGGGGATACCGGTCCGGCCGAGGCGGGCAGGATCTTCGCCGGTTTTCCCGAGGTGACGCATTGCTACCGGAGGCCGGCATTCGAAGGCTGGCCCTATACTCTCTATACCATGGTCCACGGCTCCTCTCCCGAGGATTTCGACCGGACCCTGGCGCGGATGAAAGAAGCCAGCGGACTGGCCGACTGCCGGGTTTTAACCAGCATCCGGGAATGGAAGAAGACCTCGATGAAATATTTCAGCGAAGAGGGCGCCTGATGAAGAATGAGCGCTCCCGCAAACTTTTCGAGCAAGCCTGCCGGGTGATTCCAGCCGGTGTGAATTCCCCGGTGCGGGCGTTCCGTTCAGTGGGCGATACCGGGCCGTTTTTCGCGGCGCGCGGCCAGGGAGCGTACCTTTACGACGTGGATGGCAACCGCTACCTGGATTACGTCTGTTCCTGGGGCCCGCTGATCCTGGGGCATAACCCGCCGGGATTGGCCGAGGCGCTGGGCGAGGCGATAAAGCTCGGCACCAGCTACGGAGCCGCCACGGCCGGGGAGGTGGAGCTGGCCCGGCAGATAATCCGCCTGGTGCCCTCGATCGAAATGGTCCGGCTGGTCAACAGCGGGACCGAGGCGACGATGAGCGCGGTACGGCTGGCCCGCGGCTTTACCGGCCGGAAACTCGTGGTCAAGTGCGAGGGTTGCTACCACGGCCACGGCGATGCCTTCCTGGTCAAGGCCGGCTCGGGCGGCGCCACTTTCGGCGTGCCGGACAGCGCCGGCGTCCCGGCCGAAGTGAGCTCTCTCACGGTCAACGTGCCCTACAACGACCTGGCCGCGATGGAGGATGTGTTCGATAGATGCGGCGAAGAAGTGGCCGCGGTGATTCTCGAACCGATAGCGGGCAACATGGGCGTGGTACCCCCGGCTGAGGGCTACCTGGCCGGAGTGCGCCGGATTGCCCAACGCCACGGGGCGCTCCTGATTTTCGATGAAGTGATCTCCGGCTTCCGTGCCTCGGCCGGCGGTGCCCAGCAGATATATGGTATCCGGCCGGACCTGACCTGCCTGGGCAAGATAATCGGCGGGGGCTTGCCGGTGGGGGCGTTCGGCGGCCGGCGCGAGGTGATGGAGCAACTGGCCCCCCTGGGGCCGGTTTACCAGGCAGGCACGCTATCCGGTAATCCGCTGGCGGTTACCGCCGGCCTGTTTATGCTCCGCAGCCTGACCGCCGATCCGCCGTACGACCGCCTGGAGAGCCTGGCCGCCCGTCTGGAGGCCGGGATCCGCAATAACCTCGAAAAACTCGGTCTCGACCTGACCCTCAATCGTGCCGGCAGCGTGATGACTCTTTTCTTCACCGAGGGGCCGGTCAAGGATTTCGCCTCGGCCAAGAAGTCGGATACCGAAGCTTTCGGCAGGTATTTCC
>JAZDIG010000551.1:0-6315 GCA_043805105.1 Candidatus Glassiibacteriota bacterium
AGGCCCCTGTTGTACGGTTCAGCCATCAGGCACCTCGCGGCCGGTCATTTCCAGGACGATTTCGGCGACCCGGCGGCTGGCGCCTTTTTCCGTGGTAAGGAGCCTGCGGACCCGGGCGTACTGGTCCAGCACCCGGCGGCGCAGGGGCGATGACTCGTCGAGCAGTTCGAGAGCCATTTCGGCGATCGCTTCGGGCTGGAGGTCGTCCTGCACCAGTTCGGGTACGGCCGGGTTTTCCACCAGCAGATTCGGCATACCGATATTGCGGACCCTGACCAGCCGGCGGGCGATGAGATAGCTCAGCCGGCTGGTGCGGTAGCCGATTACCATGGGGGTGCCGAGCAGGGCGGCTTCCATGGTGGTGGTGCCGCTCTTGGTGATCAGCACGTCACTGTGGCCGACCAGGCTCAGCGAGTCATCGAGAACCCGGCGGACGTCGAGCCGGTCGAAAAGCTCGCGGGCTCTCCCGGGCAGGGCCGCCGCCGTATGCGGGAGCATACCCGCGGCGAACTGGAGTTCGCCGCGGCGGGCGCGCATGCGCCCGGCGGCGGCCCCGAACGGCACGGAGTGCCGAAGTACCTCCTGGACCCGGCTCCCAGGCATCAGCCCCACCAGCGGTCGCCCGGGGTCGAGTCCATGCGCGGCGAAAAATTCCTCCCGGCCCGGGCCCGGCTCGATCTCTCCCGCCAGAGGATGGCCCACGAACTCGATCCTGACCGCGCAATCGCTGAATAAGTCCACCTCGAACGGAAAAACCACGGCGATCCGGTCCGAGAGTTCGGCCAGGGTATGGCGGCGGCCGCTGCGCCAGGCCCAGACCTGCGGGCAGATGTAGTACAGCACGGGAATCCGCAGTTTCCTGGCGATACGGGCCAGGCGGAAGTTGAAGTCCGGAAAGTCGATCAGGATAACCAGCTCGGGACGGCGGGCTCTGAGATGATTTTCAAGCCGCCGCAGGAGCTTGAGGAAGAAGCCGAGGTGGGAGATCACCTCGACCAGGCCCATCACGGCCAAACGGTCCTGTGGGCAGAGAAGTTCCACGCCGGCTGCTTCCATGGCCGGGCCGCCGATACCGGTCGCGTGGACCGGGCCGGCCATGGCCGCGAGTTGGCCGAGTAGTCGGGCGGCGTGTCGCTCACCGCTCGGATCGCCGGCAGAAATGAAGAGTTCCAGTCGTGCCATCCGGGATTATCTACAGGGTTGAAGTCACCGGTACGCCCATTCCATCCGGCCCGGCATCCGCAACCACGCCGGGGACTCCCTTTTCCGTGGAGGAGGATGCGCAGACGATCTCTCCACTGCCGTCAGGCGCTCTGCCGGCTGTCGCGGGCCGCCAGGGACAGGGAGCGCTCGATAGCCTGCATGATCCGGCCGGCCACTTCCAGGGCCCGAAAGCCGTCCTCGCCGCTCACCACCGGAGCGCTGCCCCGGGCCACGCAGTCGATGAAATTCTCCAGCTCCAGCGCCAGCGGCTCGCGTTTCTTGTCGCAGCGCAGCTTCCGGACCTGCACCAGCTTGCTCATTTCCGGAATGGACAGGCCGCTGCGGTCGAGTGGAATATCGGCCCCCGGCTTCTTGCGGTAACAGTTTGCCGAACGCTTGAGCAGGTCCACGGAGACGTAGCTGTCCCGGCTGAAAAACCTCATCTTGCGCACCTTCTTGATACTCACCCGGCTGGCGGAGACCTTTGCCACTGCGCCGTTCTCGAATACCAGCCTGGCGTCGGCGATGTCCACGCTGCCGGTGAAGACCGGCAATCCCACCGCGCTCACCTCGGCTACCGGCTGACGGATCAAGCTGAGGATGATGTCTATGTCGTGGATCATCAGGTCCAGCACCACCGGGACCTCGGTCCCGCGTGGAGTGAATGGCGCCAGCCGCTCGCTTTCGACGAATATGGTATCGGCGATCTCATCCGCAGCCGCCACCAGCACCGGGTTGAACCGTTCGACGTGGCCCACTGCCAGCACCAGGTGTTTTTCCCGCGCCGTCTCGACCAGCTCGCGTGCGTGGGCGGTTTCCGAGGTGATCGGCTTTTCCACCAGCAGGTGGATTCCCTTCTCCAGCAGGTGGCGGCCGATTTCGTAATGCCGGTCGGTGGGGACCGCCAGGCTGGCCGCCTCGATGTCGCCGGCTGCCGCCTCGAGCGAGTCGAAGGCCTTCACTCCGTAGGCGTGGGCGCACTCCTCGGCCCTGGACCGCTCGCTGTCGTATACGCCGGCCAGCTCGCAGCCTGCCAGTTGACTGTAAATCCGGGCGTGCTGGCTTCCCAGGTGCCCCACGCCGATAACCGCTGTGCGGATTTTTTTCACGGAGCCTTACTCTGAGGTATTGAAAAAATGAACAAAAACGGGGGTAATCCCTGTAAATATATAAGACTTTGCCGCGGCGGGCAAAGGGTTTAGCTCCGGCTTTTCGATATTCTAACTCATTCAGGTTAAAGTAATTATGCTTTCTTTCAGCCGCTTATCACGGCTTGCCGCGCTTGACACCCGCCGAACGGCTCGACTATATTAACCAATCCTGGCGTACCACTTTTCAGCTTGCGAGCGGCAACTTGAAACGATTCGCTTATACGGTTCTCCGTTTTCTGAGCTTCCTGCTGCTGGTTTCGGCCCCCGCTTCTCCGGCTGCCGCCGGCGGCCAGCCCGCCTTCGACAGTGAGGCGGTCAGGGAGATGATCGAGGGCTACGACTGTTTCCTGGCCCAGAAATACGACCAGGCCCTCGAACACCTTGGGCGAGCCCACGAGCTCAACAAAAAAAACACCTACCTGGTTACCCTGCTGGCCGAGGTGCATTACCACAGGCAGGAGTTCGAGCGGGTGATCGATCTGCTCGAACCGCTGGCCGAGGGAAAGGGCGAAGTCGACTCGAAGGTCTGGCTGCTGCTGGCCTACAGTTGCCAGGCAAAGGGACAGGCCGCCCGGGCGATTGATTATTACAAGAAGCTGATCGAACAGGAACCGGACGACGAATGGAACCGCAGGCGGCTTCTCGAGCTGCTCAAGAACGAGGGCCGCTACCAGGAGTTGATTACCTACTACAAGCCCCTGCTCGATCCCGACAGCCACAACTACGGCTTCGACCTGCAGCAGCTCGGCGCCCTCTATATCCGGCTGGGCGGCTACCCCACCGCCCGTGAGTACTTGCAGAAAGCGCTTGCGGTGGACAGCTCCCTGGCCGATGCCCATTTCCTGCTCGGCAACCTGAACGAAAGAGAGAGGCGCTGGAGCGAAGCCCTGGCCGACTATCTCCAGTACATCTCGCTCAATCCCGAGGCGGCCGGACAGGTGTTCGGCAGCGTGTTGAAAATGGCCCAGCAGGCCATGCACAGCCGGGGTGAGGAGACCGCGAATCTCGAAGGCAACGACATCGCCGCCTGGACCAAGTTCCTCGAACGCCTCGAGGCCCGGCGCAGCCAGGGCGATTCACTCGACACCGATATCATGCGGGTGATGGCGATCGGCGCGGAGGCGCTCGGCCAGCAGGAGAAGGCGATTCGCTACAACCGGGAAATCTTCACCCGGCTTCCGGCGGACAAGTTTTCCCGCCGCAGCCTGATCCGGCTGCTTTATGCCGAAAAAAAATTCGATGAAATGATCGAGATCTACAACAGCCTGATCGATCCGGCGGATGGGAACTACTCCGCCGATCTGCTCCAGCTCGGCGCCCTCTTCCTCAAGACCGGCGACCGGGGCAAGGCCCGCGAAGCCCTGGGAAAGGCCATCGATGCGAACGAGGAGCAGGCGGATGCCTACCGGCTGCTGGGTTATCTCGATGAGCTGGATGGAAAAGCCGCGGCCGCGCTGGAAAATTACACCAGGCACGTCATGCTCGATCCCGAGGCGATCCGCGACCAGTTCGAGGAGATCAAGAGGGTCGCCGACCAGGCCGGACAGCCGAAGGCGCCGCGGGAAATCCTGGAGCGGCTGGCTGAGATGGGCGACTCCAGCGCCTGGATGCTCGAACAGCTCGGGATAGCATATTTCCTCTATGACAGCCAGGGGGAGCGGGCGCAGAAGATGCTCGAGGGGCTCGCCGGCCGCGACTCGCTCACCGAGGAGGGGTACAACGCTCTGGGTTACATCTACAACGCCGGGCGGCAGTACGAAAAAGCCCTCGCGGCCTTCCGCCGGGTCCAGCAGGCACGGCCGGACTACCTGCCGGTCTACCTGAACCTCGGTAACATCTACCTCGCCCAAAAAAAATTCGATCTGGCGGTCGGCACCCTCACCCAAGGGCTGAACCGTGCCGGCCAGGACAAGGCGGAAGACCGCCTGGAACTGATGTTAGCCCTGGCCAATGTCTATCATGAAAGCGGAGACGACGCCCAGACCGAGGCCTGTCTGCGCAGCGCCCTGCAGCTCGATCCCGATTTCGCCCCGGCCCTCAATTACCTCGGCTACTTCTTCGCCGAACGCGACCGTAACCTGGAAGAGGCTTACAACCTGATCCAGAAGGCCCTAGTGAAGAAGCCGAAAGACGGCCATTATCTGGACAGCATGGGCTGGGTCCTTTACAAGATGGGAAAGTTCGAATCCGCGCTCGACTATATCCTCAACTCCCTGGAGAACCTCGAGGGCCGCAAGGAACAACAGCAGCAGGTTTTCGCGGAAGTGTTCGAGCACCTGGGTGACATCTACCAAGCCCTCGGCCGGCGGGATCAGGCCAGGGAGGCCTGGAGCAAGAGCCTGGAGATAAACCGCGAAAACACCGACCTCCAGTCGAAACTGAAAAAACTGATCAGGGAAGAACGGGATAAATAGGAGCCGGGGTGGGAATAGTCAGCCTGACAGGCCGTTTTAACAAGCTGAAGCCAGTCCTGCTGCTGGCCGCGCTGCACCTGGCGGGATGTTCGGTGGGCATGCGCGGTACGCTGCCGGGCGTGGCGCTGGACCCGGAGGCGGTGATCGGCGATCTCGAACGGATCGCCGGCCAGCTCAGGACCGACAAGCAGATCTTCCGGGTCCACCTGCTGGACAAGGGCCGAACTTTCAGCGGAGACGGCGCCCTGGTGTACAGCGCCCCCGACACCCTGCAGCTTTCGATCTACGGTCCTCCCTTCACCACCCTCTGGATGCAGATGCTGACCCGGGGAGATTCGATCACGGTCGTCCTGCCCAAGGAAAACAAAGTGGTGAGGACCACCCGGAACGACCCGTCGCAGATCACCGAGATGGCCGGCAGCCGGGGACTCACCGATGCCGAGTTCCTGGGCGGAGTGACCGGCGTTTTCCATCTCGACCTTTTCCGCACCGCGGGCATGCGCTTGCTGGCGGCCCGCGATGGATCGCTGACCAGGCTGCGTCTTTTCGACGAGGACCGGGCTTACGAGTTCGCTTACGACAGCCAGCTGGATGCGGTGGTCCAGTTCATCCATTACCGCAACGGGAAGAAGCAGAGCGAAATAACCCGGACGGACTTCAGGCGTATTGAGTCTCTGGCTCGGGCCGCCAAAACGGTTTACCGCGACTATTACGAGGACCGGGAAATAACGGTGCTGGTGGGCAAGGAAGAGGTTAATCTCAAGCTTTCGGTAGAAGCCTTTCAAATCTTGCTGCCGGATGGTTCTTGAATTATTTTGTCATTCCCGTATCATTCCGGGACCCGTGCCGGACACTGCCGGCGGTGGCTGAGTCGGACCTTCCCGGGCTGATACGGATAAGGGGAATATGTCAGGATCGGCCGGACACCGCTCCGCTAGGCAGCTGGCCGCGATTGCCGTAGGGGTATTTCTTGCCTGCAGCCACTACAGCGCCAGCGGCAGGCTCCCGGAGCATATCAAGACTGTATACATCCCCACATTCGAAAACGAGACGGCGGAGTTCTACCTCCATCAGTTGATTACCGACGAGGTGACGAAACGTTTCCTGAGTGATGCCAACCTGCGTCTGGGAGAGGCCGAGGGGGCCGATGCCGCCCTGATCGGCAGGGTCACGCGCTACTGGGAGGAAGCGGAAACCTACGGCCGCACCGGCGCCCTGGACGTTTCGGGACGCAGGGTAACCATCGTCCTGTCGGTCGAGCTCGACGACAGGGTGCAGAACAAAACCATCTGGCAAAGCGGGAACTTTTCCCGGTGGGTCGTTTACGAACCTGACAAGGAATCCGAACGCCAGGCCGCCGAGCGGGTGGTGACCCTGCTGGCGGACGACATGATCTCGAGTATTCTCCAGCAGTGGTGATTTCTCCCGGCGCGCGCTTGACTCCACGTCGCCTTTTTGAGTCGACAGGCGGCTACCATGCTCAATGCCAACGTACTTGTCCTGAACAGCAGCTTCCAGCCCCTTCACGTCTGCCACGCCCGGCGGGC
>JAZDIG010000552.1:0-12242 GCA_043805105.1 Candidatus Glassiibacteriota bacterium
CGCTGGATGTTGAGGATCGCGCCCACTGCCGGCCGGTAGCCGGTGATCGAGCCGTCGCTTTCGCAGGCCTCGACCACGTAAATCCCGCTCTTCCCGCCCAGGGCGTTGCCCGTGCCGGGGCGATCGGTCCAGTTGGCCACGGCCGCCCCGCCGATAAAATTGGGCGCCAGGCCGGCCCGGGCCATCACGTAAGCCGTCAGGGCGGTCACCGTGCTCTTGCCGCTCGTGCCGGCGACACAGAATCCCCTTCGGCTGTTGACCAGGGCGGCCAATAACTGCGGCCTGGCGATTATGGGGATGCCAAGCTCCCCGGCGCGCCGGTAGTCCGGGACGTCGCTTTCGACCGCGGTCGATACCACCACCGCATCCAGCTCCGGGCGAACGCCGCTGCCGTCCTGGGGGAAGAGTTCGATTCCCTGCCGGGTGAGAGCAGCGAAAAGGGTTGCGCTTTCGCCGCGGTCGTTCTTGCGGTCCGAGCCGGAGACTTTCTTGCCCTGGCCGGCCAGAAGCTGAGCCAGGGCGCTCATACCGCTGCCGCCGATCCCGGAGAAAAACAGCCGGTCGAGTTTTCCGGTGTCGATTTCCATTGACTGAGTCATTTCAGCGAGCTTTTCTGCCGAACAGCAGCCTTTCGGCGGCCAGGGCCGGGACCACCGTGGCCAGACAGCCCACGAAAACGTTCCAGGTCCAGGGCAGGCTGGTGCGCAGGATCACCATCGTGATTACGATCAACCCGGCCGCCACTCCAATCGCTGCCGCCTTCTGGGAAGACAGGCGGGTAAAGAAGCCCAGGACGAAAAGGCCCAGCAGCGGGCCGTAGGTGTAGCTGGCTACGGTGAGGCCGGTTTCAAGCACCGGGCCCCAATCGCCGGCCAGGACCGCCACTCCGACCAGGGCCGCCCCCCAGAACAGGGTCAACAGCCGGCTCGTGCCCAGGTACTGGCTTTCGGCCTTGCGGCTGCCGGTAAGCGGACGGATCACGTCCATCACCGTGCTCGAGCTCAGCGCCTGGATCGCTGAATCAAGCGTGCTCATGGCCGCGCCTAACATCGCCGCCACCACCAGGCCGGCCGCTACTGGCGGGAAGTGGTTGACGATGAAGTGCGGGAAAATCCGGTCGGGGTTGCCGATCGCCTCGACGGGCGGATGTATCCCGTAGTAACTGTGCAGCAGCACGCCCACGACCAGAAAGAGCAGGAACTGGGGGATGATCACCAATCCCGAGCCGATTATGGCCTTGCGGCCGTCCGAAAGGCTGCGGCAGGTGAGCAGACGCTGGGCCAGCACCTGATCCGTGCCGTGGGAGGCCATCCCCAGGAAAGTGCCGCCCACGATCCCGCTCCAGAAAGTGTAAGTCCGGCCGAGGTCGAAGCTGAAGTCGAACACGCGCAGCTTGCCCGCCGAGGCTGCGGCCGCCAGCACCTCGAACACTCCCGGATCGCCGAACATCCCCGCCAGGATCCACAGCGCCAACACTCCCCCGCCGATCATGATCGTGGCCTGCACGACATCGGTCCAGATCACCGCGGCTATCCCGCCGAGCAGGGTGTAGCCCACGGTCACTGCGGCCATTGCCACGATCGCCCAGATGGTAGCTTCCGTTCCTGTGACCGTGGTCAGCACCAGGGCCGCCGCGTACAGCCGGACGCCGCTGCCCAGGGCCTGGGTGATGAAAAACAGGGCGCTGGCGAGGTTTCGCGCCAGGGGGCCGAAGCGGCGGTCGAGGTAACCGTAGACCGTGTAGGTGTCCTGCTGCAGGTAGGCCGGCAGAAAGAACCAGGCCAGGATGATCCGGGCGGCCAGATAGCCAAATGACAATTGCAGGAAACACATGTTCGACCCGTAGCTCAGCGCCGGCACGCCGATAAAGGTCAGCACGCTGGTTTCGGTCGCCACCACCGACAGGCAGACCGCCGGCCAGGGGATATTGCGGTTGCCCAGGAAATAGGCGCGGCTGTCGGTCTGGAAGCGGGACAGCCAGACTCCGCAGCCGGTGATAACCACCAGATAGAGACCGATTACGACCAGGTCGGTGGTGCCGAGCGGCATGGCAGTGTGCTCCGGGAATCGATTCGCGCATCGTGCTTCAAACTGCGAAACCATCCGGGTCTATAAATAGGGCGAAAAGGGAGGCGGACGCAACAGAAAACAGAGGGCTGCCAGGGGAAAGTCAGGCGCCCTTCTCCTGGCGGAGGTTCCGGGAGGAAGGCTTTTCGCGGTAAGTCTTGATCAGGCTCTGGTAGCTTTCGATAAAGCTGTCGAGGGCTTCGAGGATGTTTTCGAGCTCGCTGATCTTGAAGTCGATGATACAGTCCCGGCGAAACTCGTAGTTGCCGTACTTAGTGAAGATGTAATCGAACAGGAGCCGGATGGTGGAGAGCTTGTCGTGGATATCATCAGAGAAGTTCACCACGTACTTGGAGGATTCGAGGTTGACCATGGCCTTCTGCAGGTCCAGGTAGGCTTTTTGGGTATCGGCCAGGTTCTTCTCGACTTTCCTCATGGAGGGTCGCTCCAGATGAATTATATATAATGCAAGATTTATAATATAATATAAACAATTACTCTGAACTGTCAAGTCTTCCTGCCGACTCCACTTTTATACCTCATCCCGGCGATTCTTTCAACATATTTTTTTTTCGCTCAGTTGCCCGTACTGCAACGGTTTCAGCCGTGTCATACGGAACGCCAAGAGACCAGTGAGGTTACGGACGGAAAGAGTTCGGGACTCAAAAGCAGGCAGGGGTATTTCAGCGGAAAAGTCCGGGGAGAGAAACGAAAAAACCGCCCGAAAGGCGGTTTTTTACCGGAAAAACGTATCGGCGGATCAGAGGGAGAGAAGCACGAGGCTGTTTCCCTCCGCCTCCTCGACCCCGGCCGGAAGCCCTTCCGGCTGCCGGCCGCTGAGAGTGGCCGGCCGGGTGAAAAAGGTGGCGGCGCAGTGCTTGCAGACCATGCTTCTGAATCCGTCGTTGACCGCCGAGGTGAAAAATGTATCGAAGGCTTCGGGCTCGAGCGTCTCGAGATTACAGTATTGGCACATATTCCCTCCGCCGGTGTCGGGTCCTGGTTGACTCTCGTTTCAACACTATCTAAGTAATCGTCCCGGCAGCCGAAGGACTTTAATAAATCGGGATAAAATGGACTGGACGGCAGGCTAAGCCGGTCCGGACAAGGACGGGGGTTTCGGCGGAAGGCATTCTTTTACTTCCCGAAACGCTCATTTGCGGGCTGTGGGCGGACCGCTCAGCCGACCGGCGGCTGGCGCAGTGAGGGGAATCAAGTGCTTTCAGAGAAATGGTAAGGGCTATCCGATCAATTTCCCGATCCGGTTCAGGCGCACCAGCCAATGATTGCGGTCCCAGCTGAAATACAGGATCAGCGGGCGGCCCTTGATCAGCTCCCGGTCGACAAAGCCCCAGTAGCGGCTGTCGCTGCTGAAATCGCGGTTGTCGCCCAGGCAGAAATACTTGCCCGGCGGAACCAGGAGCGGACCGAAATTATCGCGGGTGGAGACGTAATTGCCGCCGAATTTCTGCCGCGCCTGGTCGGTGATATACTGCCGCTGCCAGACGAAATCCGGGTGGATTCGCCCTCCCGGTTCGCTATTGTAGATCTTCGAATCGCCGTGTAGAACGAAGGGTTCTTCCTGGGGACGGTGGTTGATGTAGAGCACCTTGTCGTGCATCTCGACAGTGTCGCCGGGCAGGGCTACGCAGCGTTTGACGTAATCCACCGAACGGTCCAGGGGGTATTCGAAGACGACGATGTTTCCCCGTTCGGGTTCATCGTAGCCGGGCAGGTGAAGCTGGGGAAGATTCCCGTCCACCAGCGGCAGGCTTCTGGGCGTCGAGGAGCCGTAGACCAGCTTATTCACCAGCAGAAAATCGCCGATCAGCAGGGTGTCTTCCATCGAGCCGGTGGGAATCTTGAAAGCCTGCACCAGGAAGGTCCGGATCACCAGAAACAAACCCAGGGCCAGGCCGATCGACTTCACCCATTCTCTCAAAGTTCGCCTCCGGACTACCTGCAAACAGGGAAACCGCGGAAAAATAAAAAGCGGGCTCGACGTAAGGGCCCGCTTGGCATTCATGGACAAAGGACTGGCTACCGATGACCCGCAAAGCGGAACGGGTCAAATGAGAAAAGACTGCAGGGCGCGGCTGCGCGAAACGTGACGCAGACGGCTGATCGCTTTCTCCTTGATCTGGCGGACCCTTTCGCGGGTGATACCGAGCACTGAGCCGATCTGTTCCAGTGTCATCGGCTCCTGCCCGCCCAGGCCGAAATAAAGACGCAGGATTTTGGCCTCGCGCTCCTTGAGCGTACTGAGCGAATCTTCGATCGCATTGGAAAGCGCGTTTTCGAAAGCGCTTTCCTGGGGCCCGCGGTCGTAGTTGTCCGGCAGGTAGTCCAGCAGCCGGTTGTCCTCGCCGGGGGTGAGTGGAGCATCGAGCGAGAGGTGGCTCTGCGAGATGGAAAGAGTCTTACGCACCTCTTCCAGGCTGATGTCCATGCCCTCGGCTATCTCCTCCACCGTGGGCTTGCGGCCCAGCTCCTGAGTGAGCCGGTTGCTTTTCTTGCCGATCTTGTAGAGGGTGCCGGCGCGGTTGAGCGGGACCCGCACGATCCGGCTCTGTTCGGCCAGCGCCTGCAGGATCGCCTGGCGGATCCACCAGACTGCGTAAGAGATGAACTTGATGCCCTTGGTTTCATCGAACTTATGAGCGGCCCGGATCAGCCCCACGTTCCCCTCGTTGATCAAATCGGCCAGCGAAACACCCTGGTTCTGGTACTTCTTCGCCACGCTGACCACGAAACGGAGGTTGCTCCGGGTGAGTTTTTCAAGGGATTTCTGGCTTCCCTGATGGATATCTTTGGCCAGCTCGATCTCGTCTTCGCGCTTCAGCAAAGGATAGTTGCTGATCTCCTTGAGATACAGATCCAGCGAGCCCTCATCAAAATACGACTTTTTTAATTGGCTGGCTTTCATGGAGGAGTGCTCCTTAACATTTATTGGATAAAAATTAACTTTCTTTCAGGCCGGGTTTCGCCGCTCTCCAATATGAACGCAGGGGCGCCGGCGGATGATACAGCCCGTCGCCCGTCACGCCCCGCGGCGCCGCTACTGTATTATGTGCCCGATCCGGTCCAGCCGCGGCTGCCAATGGTCCTGGTCCCAGCTGAAATAGAGGATCATCGGCCGCCCCTTGATCAGCTCGCGGTTCACGAAACCCCAGAAGCGGCTGTCGCTGCTGCGGTCCCGGTTGTCTCCCAGGCAGAAGAGTCTGCCTGCGGGCACCACCAGCGGGCCGAAATTGTCCCGCGTGGGCTGATAATGTCCTCTGTACCGCTCTTTCGCCTCGTCGGTCAGGAATTCGTACTGCCAACTGAACTGGTTGGAGTCGAACGGCCGGCTGTCACCCCGCGAGATGAGGCTGTCGAGGTGCTGGGCGAATATTTCATCTTGGGGAATGTGATTGACGTAGAGGATCTTGTCCCGCATTTCGACGGTGTCCCCGCCGACGGCAACGCACCTTTTCACGTAATCGAGCGACCGGTCGAGCGGATACTCGAAGACCACGATGTCGCCCCTTTGCGGAGAATCGTACCCGGGCAGGCGGTAATCCGGCAACTCCACGTCCAGAAAAGGCACTTTGTGAGGAGTCGTGGCGCCATAGGCCAGCTTGTTGACAAGAAGAAAATCCCCCACCAGAAGCGTACTTTCCATCGATCCGGTGGGGATTTTAAAGGCCTGTACGATAAAGGTGCGAATCAAGAGAAAAAGAACGAGAGCGATGCCGAGAGACTTAATCCATTCCTTCAATCCGCCAATCTCCGGGAAATAAAGGCAAACTGCCGGCAGGCAAAACCTGCTGACAGTAATCATTGTTGTCTCGATATTGTTTATCCCGAACTTTGCAAAAAGTTCGGGACCCGCTCGCCGGGATTTACCATAGCTTATCAATATAATAATATTCTAACAGTTTGTCAACTGTTTATCTGTTTATTTCCCAAGGCCTTTTCTACGACACCCGCTCCTTCAGACTCCTGGCGAATCTGAGCTGCGGAACTCTCTTGCGCCGGATTTTTATCGATTCACCGCTCCGCGGATTCCGGCCGTCACGGGCGGCATGCTCCACCGTCGAAAAAGTACCGAAGCCTTTAATTACGATTGAGCCGCCGCTGGCCATCTCGTTGGAAATACAACTCAGGATCGATTCGAGGACCTTTTGTACCGAGCCGTTATCCATGCCACTTTTCTGGGCCACCCGGGCAACCAACCCGGCCTTGGTCACGTTGGGGCTGGGGATGAGCTGCCGTTCCGAATGGAACGTTACCAGCTCGTCTTCCAGTTCAGGCTGTAACAGTTTGGTGGTGGCCACCAGCAACTGGCCGAGCCGGAACTGGCATTCGGCGGCCTCCCGGGCCAGCACTTCGATCTGGGCGCGGGTCAGAAATTTCAGCTCCAGGGCGGCATCGGTAAAGGTCGAGCCGGAATTATCCATATAATCCAGGATCTGCCCCACCTGCCCGAACGTGATCATGTCGTTTGCCAAGGCCGCCGCCCCAAGGCTGTCGCTCAGTATTTCCTGTAGTACCAGCGCTTCCTCGATGTCTTCCTGGTTAACCTTGCCGCGACGGATGAGAAACTGACCGAACAATTCTTTGGCCATCAATACCCCGGGCTAAGGTACTAAAATAAAATCAGGATAAGCAGGGAAAACCGTTTATGTGGGAAATGACTTCAAGACTTTACCATAACGCGAGGTTCTTTGTCAAGTCGAATTGGGAATATTTTTCACCCGGAGACAGGCCCCAAAACCACTGGTACGTATTTTTTCTCCAGCCGGTTGCCAGCGGCGGAGTTGGAAATTATATTTTTACCAGCCGGACGGCGGCCGGGCCGGCCGGACCGTTTGCCGGAATCCGGATTTTTCAATGGAGAGTCGACTTATGAGAGACGGCGGTGGACATTACAGGCAGATTATCGTGGGCAGCGGAGCGGCCGGGCTGACCGCGGCCATCTATTCGTCCCGCGCGGGGCTCGAGCCTCTGGTGTTCGAGGGCAGCCAGCCCGGCGGTCAGCTCACCACTACCACTGAGGTGGAGAATTTCCCCGGATTCGAAAAGGGGATCTTGGGCCCGCAACTGATGGACATCATGAAAAAGCAGGCGGCCCGTTTTGGGGCGAGGTTCGTATCAAGGGACGTAACGGGAGCGGACTTCACCGGCGGAAGGCTCGCCCTGCAGGCCGGGGAAGACTCCTACTCCGCCGACAGCCTGATCGTCGCCACCGGCGCCAGCCCCCGGATGCTGGGGCTGGAAAACGAGCGGAAGTTTATCGGCCGGGGAGTGAGCACCTGCGCCACCTGCGACGCCTTCTTTTACCGGGGCCGCAAAGTCACCGTGGTGGGCGGGGGTGATTCGGCCATGGAGGAAACCTCGTTCATCAGCAAGTTCGCCTCGGAAGTGACCCTGGTGCACCGCCGCCACAGCTTCCGCGCCAGCCAGATCATGCAGGACCGGCTCCTGGCCAACCCGAAGGTCAAGGTCGAATGGGACACGGTAGTCACCGATGTCCTGGGCGATGAAAAGCGCGGAGTCTACGCGGTGGTATTCGAAAACGTCAAGACCGGACAGAAGAAGGAGCATCCCACCGATGGCCTCTTCCTGGCGATCGGCCACACCCCCAACAGTTCGGCCTTTGCCGGCCAGGTCCAAACCGATGACGCCGGCTACATCGTGACCCATGACGGCACCGCCACCAGCGCCGCCGGGGTGTTCGCCGCCGGGGACGTGGTGGACCACCGCTACCGCCAGGCGGTCACCGCCGCCGGCATGGGCTGCATGGCCAGCCTGGATGCGGAAAAATACCTGGCGGCAAAAGGATGACAGTTAGGATTACGACCGAATGCGTATTCCACGGTTGGCTGCGCTATCTGCTGTGTATTGAAATCGATGGGAATTCCGGCGGCGGGAAGTGTGCGGGATTGGCATCTATTTCGCATCCGGCGGGACCGGGGAGGCACATTGAACGGCAGGCTTCATGAAATGCTCATAGTATCTTGTCCAGGTTCTTGTGTATCGCCAGGAGCTTGTATTCTTTGTCCGCTTTACGGTCCAGGGCGGCGCTCACCTGGGCCCTCTGACTATCGGTGAAGCCGTTGACTTTCATCGAGTCGCAGAGGAACCCCAGGCCGCGGGCCAGCCCCTCGGTGGTCTGATTGGCGGCCAGCCGCGCCACGTAGCGGTCGGTCATTTCGGGGCTGACCACGAAGCCGGCAAAGGCTTTGAGCTGTTCGTAGTTCAGCTTCTGGCTCAAGAGTTCGAACAGGGCGGCGGCCATCACTTCCAGGTCGCGGGGGGCCAGGCTGTAGTTGAGCGGGGAGCCGCCCGCAGGCGCGGCCCCTGAGGGGCGGAAAGCCTTGGCGCCGCTCCTGCCGGACCCGCCGCCCACGTGCATCAGCCGCAGAACCTCGGCCATCGCCAGTACGACCGCGATCAGAATCAAAAGCCAGTATTCGAGCCTCATTCCTGATAAATCCCCCGGTAAAAATTCTCCAGCCTTTCCCGGCAATTTCGGCCGCCGGCAGCGCCGCGTTCAAACCCTCCGGCGACGAAACCGACCCGGCCGGTAAAAGCAGCAATTTCCGTTCCCGTCCGGGCGGGGATTCTTCTGTTGCCGACGGTCGGACTCTCTTATTATTTTAGTAACACCGTTCGTAACAGACAACTATAGTAAGCCCGGGAAAGTAAAAGAGGCAAGCGATGGTGAAAGACAGTGTTCTGGAAGGCCTGAAAGTGATCATGATCGGCGCCCACCCCGACGACTGCGAGCTCAAGGCCGGGGCCACCGCCGCCAGGTGGGCCCAAGAGGGGGCCAAAGTGCTGCTGATGAGCCTGACCAACGGCGATGCCGGCCATCATATCTCGGGCGGGGGCGAGCTGGCCAGGCGGCGCATGAGCGAGGCGGCCCGCAGCGCCGAAATCCTGGGAGTGAATTCACTGGTGCTGGACTACCACGATGGCGAGCTGACCCCCTCGCTGGAGGTGCGCCGCGACGTCATCCGGGCGATCCGCCGCTGGCAGGCCGACCTGGTGATCGGCCATCGGCCCAACGACTACCACCCCGACCACCGCTACGCCGCCCAGGTGGTGCAGGATGCGGCCTACATGGTACTGGTGCCCAACGTCTGCCCGGACACTCCCCCCCTGGAAAAGAACCCGGTCTTCATGTACTTCCCGGACCACTTCAAAAAGCCGACGCCCTTCCGGCCGGACGTAATCGTCGATGCCAGTTCGGTGATGGAGAAAAAAATCAAGAGCCTGGATGCCATGGACAGCCAGATGTACGAATGGCTGCCCTGGATCGACAAGCAGCTCGACAAGGTGCCTGCCGGACGGGTCGAGCGGCTCGGATATCTCAAAAGTTTCTGGGCCGAGCATTTCCGCAGTTCGGCCCAGGAGTTCAAGGACCTGCTGGCGGAACGTTACGGCGCCGGGCCCGCGGCCCGTGTCCAGTACGCGGAAGCCTTCGAATTGTGCGAATACGGCAGCCGGCCCTCCCGCGACCAACTGTGGCGGCTCTTTCCCAGGTGAGGCAGAATCGAAAAGGAGAAGGACAGTGCGAGTAATCATGATCGGGGCTCATCCTGACGACAGTGAGTATTACGCCGGCGGCACCGTGGCGATGTGGGCCGAAGCCGGTGTTCAGGTGCAGATCGTGGCCGTGACCAACGGTGATGCCGGCCATCAGAGTGAGGGCGGCGGGGCGCTGGCCCGCCGGCGCGCCGCGGAATCGAGAAAAAGCGCCCGAATCCTGGGTGTGAGCTGGCGCACCCTGGACATCCGGGACGGCGGAGTAGTTCCATCCGTCGAATGCCGCGAGGCCGTAATCCGCGCCATCCGCGAATGGAAAGCCGATCTGGTGATCAGCCACCGGCCCAACGACTACCACCCGGACCACCGCTATACCGGCCAGCTCATGCAGGACGCCGCCTATCTGGTGAGCGTGCCCAACATCTGCCCCGACACCCCGCGGCTGGAGCACAACCCGGTTTTCCTCTTCTTCCTTGATGAATTCAAGAAACCATTGCATTTCAGGCCGGACGTGGCCGTGGACGTGACCCGCGGGATGGACAAAAAGTGGCGGTCGATGGATGCCATGGACAGCCAGATGTACGAGTGGATACCCTGGATGGACGAGCGCCTGAAAGAAGTCCCCAGGGGAAAAGCCGAACGTCTCGAATGGCTGAAAAACTACCTTGCACCCACTTTCACCCGCTGGACGGACATGATCCGCGGAGCGCTGGCTGAGCGCTACGGCGACATCCGCGCCGGCCAGGTGGAGTATGCCGAGGCGTTCGAGCTGTGCGAGTACGGCCGGCAGCCCTCGCGTGAAGAACTCTGGGAATTGTTCCCGAAATGACCGGCCGGCATTCCGGCCTGTAACCGATTCGAGATTCGCTGTCCGCCAGCCCGGGAGGTCCACAGATGAAAGGGAATCCGTTCGTTTGCGCTGTCCTGGTCCTGACAGTGTCCATCGCGGTTCTGGCTATTGCCGGCCGCGCTCCGGCCGCGCCACCCGATCAACCGCTGCGGGTGATTATGATCGGCGCTCATCCGGACGACTGCGAGTTCATGGGCGGCGGGACCGCCGCGCTCTGGGCCAAAGCCGGCGCCAAAGTCCAGTTCGTGGCCGTGACCAACGGCGATGCCGGCCATCAGAGCCAGGGCGGAGGAGCGCTGGCGCGCAGGCGGGCCGCCGAGGCGAGGCGGTCGGCTGAATATCTGGGCGTGGACTGGATCACCCTCGATTTCCACGACGGCGAGCTGGTGCCGAGCCTGGAAGCCCGTAAAGCAGTGATCCGAGCGATCCGCCGCTGGCAGGCCGATATCGTTTTCAGCCCCCGCCCCTACGACTACCATCCCGACCATCGCTACACGGGCCAGATCGTACAGGACGCGGCCTACATGGTGGCAATGCCCAACGTCTGCCCGGACACTCCCCGGCTGGAGAAGAACCCGGTCTTCATGTACTTCAACGATGGTTTCACCAAGCCGTACCCTTTCACGCCGGACGTAGTAGTGGACGTCGATCCGGTGATGGAGCTCAAATGGCAGTCCATCCATTCGATGGAAAGCCAGATGTACGAGTGGATCCCCTGGCTGGACGGGACTTTGAGTGAGGTCCCGGCTTCGCCCGCAGAGCGCCTCGCCTGGCTCAAAAAGAGCGTGGGCGGCTGGATCGGCGGTTGGGCCGGGACTCACCGGAAGCTTCTGGCCGAGCGTTACGGCGAGGCGCAAGCGGCCGGGGTGAAGTTCGCTGAGGCTTTCGAGCTCTGCGAATACGGCCGTCAGCCGGGTCGCGACGAGCTCTGGGCGATATTCCCGAAGTGAGGAGCCGGCCGGGTGTGAGTTAGAGCCGGAGACCGAGTGTTTGAGGGGCTCTGGGAGCGGGCGGGCCGGCACGTTCATTGCCAGAACCACGGCGCCGGAAATCCCGGGAGAGCGGAAGTTCGCAATGAACGTGCCGGCCCGCCTACCACTCCCGGCCGGGAATTTCTCCCAAGGTCCGGTCCCGGGTGTCCGCCCGTCGGATAACGAGACAGGGAATTTTCCGCCCGGCGATTTTCTCAACCCTGGAGGTCTGGATGAAACGCATGCTGCTTTCGCTCTTCGCGCTGACCGCGCTCCTGGCCGTGGCCCTTCCGGCGCAGACTGTCTACAAACAGGGCCGCGCTCCGGCTGGGACCGGGGATGAACTGCGGGTGATCATGATCGGCGCGCATCCGGATGACGCCGAGGTCAAGGGCGGAGGCACGGCCGCCCTCTGGGCGCAGGCCGGGGCCAAGGTCATGCTGGTGGCGGTCACCAATGGCGATGCCGGCCATCAGAGTGAGGGCGGGGGAGCGCTGGCCCGCAGAAGGGCCGCCGAGGCCAGGCGCAGCGCCGAAATCCTCGGCGTCCAGTGGCGCACCCTCGATTTCCACGATGGCGAGCTGGTACCGAGCCTGGAGGCCCGCAAGGACGTGATCCGCGCCATTCGTGACTGGCAGGCCGACGTCGTGATCGGCCCCCGGCCCAACGACTACCACCCCGACCACCGCTACACCGGCCAGCTCATGCAGGATGCGGCCTACATGGTGGCCGTACCCAACGTCTGCCCGGACACCCCCAGGCTGGAGACCAATCCGGTCTTCATGTACTTCGCCGATAACTTCAAAAAACCTTATCCC
>JAZDIG010000553.1:0-11683 GCA_043805105.1 Candidatus Glassiibacteriota bacterium
ACGAAACTTTTTTCCCGGAAAAACGGCTCTATTTTCTCGAAGGGGCCGAGCTGTTCAGCAACCGGATCAACGTATTCTATTCGCGCAGGATCGGGGATCTCGATTACGGGATCAAGAGCAATGGCCGCGTGGGCGATTTCAACTATGCGGTCCTTTCGGCGCGCGAACGGCCTGCCGCGGGCAACCCCTCTTCCCAGACCATGGCCTTCAGACTGCAACGGGATGTTTTCGGCTCCTCGAATGTCGGCCTGCTGGCGGTCGACCGCTCCTACAGCGGCGGATTCAACCGGGCGCTCAGCACGGATGCCACACTCTATTTCCCGGCGCACCTGTTATTAAACTCCCAGTTTGTGGGCAGTTTCCCTTCGGGGGATGGAGAATTCACCAAAGCATATTATTTACGCCTGACGCGCGAGTCCGAGCTTTACCACTACCATTTGGCATTTACTAATATCGACCCGGGTTTCCGCGACAATGTGAACCAGGTGGGCTTTATTCAGAATGATGACCGCCGCGAGCTGGACAGCACTGTTCGCTATGAGTGGTGGGTGAAACAATACGGTATCGAGAGAGTGACGTGCAATACGCAGTGGAATAATTTATGGGCGCATGACGGAGCGCTGCGCAATGTATATCTAAGCCAGTCGGTGGGGGTGACTTTCCTGGGCAAGTGGCTCATCGGTTTAGGCAATACTTACAACACCGAACTATTCGAGAAACGCTTCCACAACCACACCAAGCTGGTCGAGAGCGGCTACAACCTGCAGGCCTGGAACAATATCTCCGGACTTTACGTGTGGGGAAGGAACTTCGACAGGGATTTCAGCCAGCTGCGCCTGCGTGGTACGCTCAAGCCCAACGAAGAGCTGTCGCTAAGCCTGGAATACACGAGCTTGCACTTTTCACCGGGTCCGAATAACAGCAGCACCAACCTGTATAATCTGAACCTGGATTACAATTTTACCACCGACCTCTGGCTGCGGCTGGTTACGCAGTACAACACCCGCAACCACCGCACCTACGTCTACGGTTTGTTCGGCTGGCGCTTCGTCCCGCCCTTCGGCGCTCTGTACCTGGCTTACACCGGGGACCGCTTCGACATGCCGGGGAATCAGCCGTTGCCGCTCGAGCGAAATAACGAGCGGGCATTTTTCCTCAAGCTGACTCTGCCTTTGTCGATTTATTGATTCGCGCCGGCCCGCCCTTGCTCCAAAAATTGACAGACCCCAGTTTCCGGCCGGAACGTGTTGCCGTTCCCATATGGTTTCTGGTTGACATCCCGCCCGGCCGGCTCTAAGTTCCCTGCGAAAAAACCTGGAAGCATACCGGTTTCGGAGAAAAGCGCTTCATGGACAGGCAACGCGGGTATTTCGGCAAGGTTTGGCTCTTGGTTTTTCTGGTCGGTGCCGTTTTCAGCCGGGCCGGGGCGCAGAGCGAGGGCGAAGATTTCCGCTCGATCCGGGCCGCCAGGATTAGCCAGCCGCCGGAGATCGACGGCGTGCTGGACGACTCCTGCTGGCGCTCCGCCGACTGGCAGGGTGAATTCAGGCAGCTCAAGCCGGTTCCCGGTGACCCGGCCCGCGCCCGCACGCTGGCGGCGGTCGCCTTTGATGACGGGTATCTTTACGCCGCCTTCCGCTGTTTCAATCCCACCGGACCCTCGGCCAACTCCAAAATCACCCGCCGCGACGGGGACATGGATCAGGACAACGCGGTCACCCTCTATCTGGATACCTTCCACACCCGGCGCGACTGCTATTACTTTTCCACCAACTCGCGCGGCACCCAGATCGACGGCCGGATAGGGGAGGACGGGGGCACCAACGACAAAAGCTGGGACTGTACCTGGAGCGTGGCAGTGAAAGAGGATTCACTTGGCTGGACCGCCGAATTCGCCATCCCGGTGGCTGAAATGCGTATCCCTCGCACCGAAAACCCGGTCTGGGGGATCAACTTCCGGCGCAATTACCCCGAGTTTTACGAAACGAGCTTCTGGCGAAAGCGGGACGTGGCCTGGCGCATCTCCCAGTCCGGCGACCTGCTGGGGCTGGAGCGATTCCGCAAGCTGTTTTCCGCAGCGCTTTACCCCTATGTGGTGGGCCTCAACGCCAATACGCCCTCGGCCGGCCGCAAGACGGTTTATTCTTCGGGCGACAACGACGTGATCAGCGGCGCCGACCTCAGGCTCAAGATGGGCAACGCCGTGGACGGCAACGTCACTTTCAACCCGGATTTCGCCACTGTGGAGGCCGACCTCGAAATAATCAACCTCACCCGCTACGAAACCGCTTTCCCGGAAAAGCGGCTGTTTTTCCTGGAGGGGGCGGAGCTGTTCAACAATCCAATCGACGTCTTTTACTCGCGGCGGATCGGGGACCTCGACTGGGGAGTCAAAGGCAACGGCCGGGCCGGGCGGTTCAACTGGGCGCTCCTGAGCGCGGACGAGCGCTCGACCGGAGGTCACCCTTCCTCGCAGACCACCGCGGTGCGCCTTCAGCGCGACGCGTTCGGCTCCTCCAATATCGGCCTCACCGCTGTCGACCGCAGCTGGAGCGGGGGTTTCAGCCGGGCGGTCAGCGCCGACGGCGCGGTCGTCTTCAACCCGCGCGTCAAGCTCAACGGCCAGTTCGTCGGCAGCTTTCCCTCCGGCGGCGATGAATTCACCAAGGCCTGTTTCCTGCGCCTGACGCGCGACACCGGGCTGAACAACATGCGCCTGAGCTATACGAACCTCGATCCCGGGTTTCGTAAAAACGTCAACCAGGTGGGCTTTATCCAGGATGACGACCGTCATGACCTCGAAACCTGGTACGGCGGCGAGCATTGGGTCAATAAATACGGAATCGACAAGGTCAGCTTCAACGAGGGCAACAACCTGTCGTGGCGGCACAGCGGCGCGCTGAGAATGGTGCACGCGGGAGGCTGGGTCGGGGTCACTTTTCTGGAAAACTGGCTGGTCGGTTTGGGCACTAATTACAACACTGAACTTTTCGAGAAGCGCTTCCGCAATCCCGTTCACCTGGTCGAGGGCGTCTGGAACCCGCAGAAATGGAACAATGCCAACTTCCTCCATCAGTGGGGTCGCAATTTCGACCGGGACTATTACCGGTTCCGGATCCGCGGAAATTTCAAGCCGACGCCCGAAACTTCCCTGAGCCTGGGCTACACCCGGCTCCGTTTCAGCCCCGACCCTACGGACCAGGGTACGAACCTCTACGACCTGAGCTGCGATTACAACTTTACGCCCAACCTCTGGTTCCGGCTGGTAACACAGTACAACACCCGCAACCACCGCACCTACGTCTACGGTTTGTTCGGCTGGCGCTTCGTCCCGCCGTTCGGCGCTCTCTACCTGGCCTACACCGGGGACCGTTTCGATGTGTTGGGAGACCAGCCGCCGCCGCTGGTCCGGAAGAATGAGCGGGCGTTTTTCCTCAAGCTGACCGTTCCCCTGACGATTTATTGATTCGCCCGGGGTTAACCCTTTAACCGCGAGACTGCCATGAAATCCGTTATCCCGGCGCTGTTTCTCACCCTGGCTTTCGCCGTTCCCGGCAACTCTGCGGGTCCCGGCCCGTCCTGGCCGGCCCAGCGGCTGCGCGGGGCCAACATCACCCTTAACCTCACCCGCCAGGACGTGGAGCATTTCGCCCGCGACTGGAAAGCCAATTCAGTCCGGCTCCTGGTCAACGATCTGGTCCCGGCCCAGCCGCCCCACCGGGTCGATCCCGGCCAGTTAGAGAAAGTCTACAGCCTCGTCGATCTCTGCCTGGAGTACGGGCTCTACACGGTTTTCAGCCCCAGCCCGGTGTTCAGCGACAACGACCGGTTTTTCTCGAACGCCGAATACATGACGGCCTACCTCGAGTTCTGGAAAGAGTTCGCTTCCCACTACGCCGCCAATCCCGGCCCGGTGGCCTACGACCTGATGAACGAGCCGCACGATAAACTTGCGCTCACCGACTGGCAGCCCTACGCGAAGAAGCTCACCGCGGCCATCCGCGCCGTCGACAGCGTGCATACGATCGTGGTCGAGCCGCCCGAATGGGGCTGGCCCCGCGGCTTCAAAACCTTCGAACCGACAGGCGACCCGAACACGGTTTACAGCTTCCACTTCTACGGGCCGATGGACTTTACTCACCAACGGAATCGTGGTATGCTGAAAGCCACCGAAGAACAATGGCGCGAACGGTTCTACCCCGGCGCAATTATCGAGGGTGAGAAGTGGGACCGGGACAGGCTCCGCTCCTACCTGCAGGATGCCTTCGACTTCCGCGGGCGCCACGGAGTGACTGTCTGGTGCGGCGAGTTCGGCTGTACGCGCTGGGCCGTGGGCGCCCTCGACTGGTTTCGCGACATGGTCGAAATCCTGGAGGGCGAAAAGGTGGGTTGGAGCTACTACTCCTACCGCGAATGGTACCCGATGGACCTCGAAATGGACCCGGCGGCCCGCCTGGAGCGGACACCGAGGAGTGAAACCGAGCTCGTCAAGTTTTTCAAGAAGTACTTTTTTCTTGACGCCGAAAGCCGATAAAAACGGAACATCTTTGCCCCGGCGAGGTAGAATTTGGCAGATCCGGTAGTAGTCAACCTCGGCTGCGGCCGACGGAAGGCTGAGGGTGAGATCGGGGTGGATCGCTACCGCGGCAGCCGTGCGGATGTGATCGCCGAGCTGGCAGAGGGGCTTCCCTTCGCCGACGGCTCGGCGGATGTGGTGGTTGCCGAACACCTCCTGGAGCACGTGCCCGACCTGGTCGCGCTGATGGAGGAAATTCACCGGGTGCTTGCGCCCGGCGGCTGTCTGCGGATCGAGGTCCCCTATTTCTCCCACCCGGATGCCTTCCGTGACCCCACTCACCTCAGGTTTTTTACCTGGGAGAGCCTGGACTACTTTGTCGAAGGCCGCAAGCCGGCCGAATACACCGGAGTCAACTTCCGCTATCGCCGGCGCGAGCTGGTTTTCGGCGGCGGCCTGGGTGGCGTGGTCGGCAGAGTTCTCTTCGCCCTGTCTCCGCGCCGTTACGAAAAGTACCACGCCCGCGCCTTCCCGGCCCGCGTCATCCGGGTGGAAATGGAAGCGAGTTGACTTTTGGAATGGATTTCCCGTTTTTAATTATTTCCGGGAAATTATTGACTTGACCGGTGGGGGATCGATATCTTTTTTATATGTGAATTTATCCCCCTACTCGTACCTGCCCGGTTGGCCGGACCGGGCAAGCCGATGGGAATGCGGCGGGTTGTCGTTCGACGTTGCGTATGCTCTAATCCAGTAACAGGAGGTAATACTTTTTCCCGAGAGATCAGGGTCTCGCGCTTCCCAGTCAAGTAAAAATACAGGTGGAACGTTTAATCCAGCCTCATCACCGGGGCTGGCGGCAATTCATTTTCAGCTCGAGGAGTTCAGCATCATGGCACGTGGAAAAGTCAAGTGGTTCAATGACGCCAAAGGCTACGGTTTTATCGAACAGGAAACCGGCAGCGACATTTTCGTCCATTACACGGCGATCACCGCCGAGGGCTTCAAGACGCTGGCCGAAAACCAGCTCGTGGAATACGAGGTCACCGAGGGACCCCGGGGACCTCAGGCCGCCAATGTGAAAGTGGTCGGCCGGGCCCCCGCCGAAGAAGCGGAAGATGAGCCGGCCAAGGAATAGCACGGTCACTCCGGCCACTGGTACGGATTACTGAGGAACAGTCGTGAAGGCCCCCGGCCCCGGGAAGCGGTAACCTGCTTCCCGGGGCCGGGAGGCATAATTTGGCGCCATAGATTTCCACTGCAGGATAAGGCTGTACCGACAGTCCGCAGCGAAGCGACACGGCAGGAAGTGTCGCTTCGCTAATGTATTTATATCTGACAGCATAAATGTTTTATCGGCAAAGGGGTCGTCCATTCGGGGACAACCCCTTTTCTATTTCAGCCGGGATTTGACAGGCCGCTGCGTCGTGCCTCATTTGGAGTATTTTTACCCGAATAAGTCCTTTCGCCGCCCGCGCCGAAAAGCCCCGGACGTTCGCCGCTTTCGAATCTGCCGGACTGGCCGCAGGTTAGACCGGCGGACTCCAAAGCCTGCCGGTGGCATAAACTTTGTATTACGTCAGATTTACGGGTTTTCACGGCTTACGGGGTTCAGCCGTAATTTCACTCATGAGGCCAGGAGTATCAAGCGGATGATAGAACTTCAGGGAATCAACAAATCCTATGGTGCGGTCCAGGCGCTGAAAGGCATCACCTTCAAGGTCAACAAGGGAGAGATCGTCGGCTTCCTCGGGCCGAACGGGGCCGGCAAGACCACCACCATGCGAATCATCAACGGGTTCATTCCGGCCACCAGCGGCGATGTGATGGTTTCCGGCTATTCGGTGGAGAACCAGCCGCTGGAGGTCAAGCGCCGGATCGGATACCTGCCGGAGAACGTGTCGCTCTACAACGACATGACGGTAAGCGAGTATCTGCGCTTCGTGGCCCGGGCCAAGCGGATACCGCGTTCGGAGGTGCGGGCCAAGGTGGACCGCGTGGCCGGCCAGTGCGGGCTGAGCGAGGTGACCAGCCGCCTGATCGGCAGCCTTTCCAAGGGTTACCGGCAGCGGGTGGGCCTGGCCCAGGCGATCATCAACGAGCCGGCGGTGCTGCTGATGGACGAGCCCACCACCGGGCTCGATCCGGCCCAGATCATCGAAATCCGGTCGCTGATCAAATCGTTCGCCGGCGAGCACACGATCGTTCTCAGCACCCACATCCTCCAGGAAGTGAGCGCGATCTGCCAGCGGGTGATCATCATCAACGACGGCCGGATCGTGACCGAGGACTCGCTGGAAAACCTCACCGGCGCCGCCAGCGGCGGCGGAAACGTGATGGTCAAGGTGCAGGGAGATGACGCTGCCGCGCGCCAGCGGCTCGCCGGGATCCCCGGAGTGGTCAGCGTGCGCGAGGCGGGCCGTTCGGCCGCCGATAACGCCGTCGATTTCATCGTGGCGGTCGACGCCGAGGTGGATGTCCGCCGGGCGGTGGCCGAGGCAGTTATCGGTTCAGGCTGCGGGCTCCTGGAGCTGCGGCCTATCCGGCTCTCGCTGGAAGAAATTTTCATTCAAACCATCACCAAGAACGCATAGGCGGGGGAGCTGGATATGAACTGTCTTCCGGTTTACGCCAGAGAGCTGCGCAGCTACTTCACCTCGCCGGTCGCGTACGTGGTGATGCTGTTTTTCCTGCTGCTCACCGGGGCCTTCTTCATGGTCTTTATCAGCGATTTCAACATGGCCTCCATGAACCAGTCTCCCTACGGCGGAGGTTACAACCTTAACATCACCCTGCAGGTGGTGCGGCCGCTGCTGGGCAACATGAGCGTGATCCTGCTGTTCGTCATGCCGCTCATCACCATGAAGCCGTTCGCCGATGAACATAAGAGCGGAACCATGGAGCTGCTATTCACCTACCCCTTGAGCGACCTGGACATCCTGCTGGGCAAGTTCCTCGCCGTGCTCACCCTCTTCCTGGTGATGCTGGCCCTGACTGTGGTCTATCCGGTATTCATGGCCATTTACGGCAGCCCCGAGTTCGGGACGCTGATAAGCGGCTACCTGGGCCTGGTTCTGATGAGCGGAGCGTTCATCGCTCTGGGCCTGTTTATTTCCTCCCTCACGGAGAACCAGATAATCGCGGCGATCGCGACTTTCGGTACCCTGCTGATCTTCTGGATCATCCAGTGGACCGGCACCAGCGAAATCCTGCGCCATCTTTCGATACTGGAGCATTTCAACAACTTCGCCGAGGGCGTGATCGATACGCGCGACCTGGTTTTTTTTCTGAGCTTCATGCTCCTGTGGCTGTTCCTTACGCTGCGGGTGCTCGAATCCAAGAAGTGGAGGAGCTAAGCCGATGGCAGCGAGAATGTTCGTATTCTTCATCCTGGGCCTGGGGCTGTTGATAGCGGGGCTGGTTTTTCAAGTCTTTCAGCCCGCGCTGGGCCTCTGGAACTGGGCTGGCTACGGGCTGGGCGCGGCCTGCCTGGCGCTGTATGTCGTGGTGAACCGCCGGGAGCTGGCGGAAATGTTCACCCGTCGCGCCGCACGCAAGGGAGCGGCCGGCCTCGTGATGTCGGTGGCCTTCGTGGGCATTCTGACAGTCGTGGGCCTGATCAGCGAGAAACATCACTGGCGCAAGGACCTGACCGAGTCCAAGAGTCACAGTATCGCCCTACAAAGCCGTCAGCAGCTCGAAAAACTCGACCGCGATACCCTCAATCTCACCGTCTACGTTTTCCACCGCGGCGACAGCGATCTGCGCAGCAAGCAGGCGCTGGTCGACCTACTCGACACCTACCGCTACTACAGCGGCCGCTTCAAGTACGAGCTGGTGGATATCGACCGCAATCCGCTCCTGGCCATGCAGCTGGGCATCACCAGCACCAGCTCGATCATTCTCACCTACGGTGAAAAGCAGGAGAAAATCTATTCGGACCAGGAGGCCAAATTAACCAGCGCCATCGCCAGTCTGCTCAAGGGCGGGAGCGCCGGAATGAAAGGCGCGGTCTATTTCGTCACCGGCCACGGGGAACCCTCGCTCGAACAGGCTGAATCCTACAGCCTGAGCCAGGCCAAGGAGGCGGTCGAGGCTCAGCTCGGCCCGGTGCGCGAACTGTTGCTGGCCACCGGCAGGGAAGTTCCGGATAGTTGCGAAATCCTGGTCGTTCCGGGTCCCGAAAAGGACCTGCTGAGCTTGGAACTGGCCTCCATCCGCCGCTACATCGCCCGCGGAGGGCCGGTGCTGTTCATGCTCGAACCGTTCGTGGGAGAAGACCTGGTCGCCTTCCTCGGCCAGTTCGGCGTGCAGGTGGGCGACGACCTGGTGATCGACGTCCTGCGGGGCGCGGTCTCCAGCCCCTTCGCCTTCCTGGCTAACAACTACCCGCAGCACGACATCACCCGCTTCTTCGAAGTGGGCACTGTATTCGACCTGGTGCGCTCGGTGCGCAAAGCCGAATCGCCGCCGGTGGGCGCCACCGTGGACGAAATTATCAAGACCAGCGAAAAGGGCCACGCCGAACGAGACCGGGCGCTGCTGCAGAACGATTTCGGCGCAGTCTACCAGAAAGCGGTGGACCAGGGCCAGGAGGTGCCGTTCGCCGTGGCGGTGGAGCTGTCCGCCGGCTTCCGCTTCGAGGGTGACTCGGCTGCGGCCGCCGGTAATTCGGCCAGAGCGGACAGTAACGGCGCGGCGGCCTCCAAGCCGGCTTTTCCCGGCAGCCGCCTGGTGGTGATCGGCGACCGGGATTTCGCCATCGATGGCTACTTCGGCCAGCTCGGCAACAGCGATCTGCTGCTTAACGTGCTGCGCTGGCTGCACGGCCAGACCGAAGAGATCACCATTACGCCCAAGGAAACGGCCAATAACCCGATCATGCTTCAGCGCTCGCAGCTCTTCACCATGGGTTTCGTTTCGGTGCTCGGCCTGCCGGCGCTGGTGCTATTCACCGGTATATTCGTCTGGGTCCGCAGGAGGTCGAAGAGATGAGTGCCAGGAAACCGCTCCTCTACCTCGGAATCTTCCTCGCCCTGGCCGCGTTCTACTACTTCTACGAGCATAAGGGGGGGCAGGAGCGGACCGAGCAGGAGGAACAGGAAAAGAAGGCCCTGCTGTTCAGTCCGGACAGCGTGGATTCTTTCAGCTTCTGCGCGCTCGGCGCCGACAGCGTATCCAGCGACACGGTCAGCCTCGCCAGGGAAAACGGCTCCTGGTGGATCGTGTTCCCGCTCCGGGCCGAGGCGGACAGCGAGGCGGTGGCGCGGCTGTTGAGCAGCGCCTCCGGCGCCGACCGTAACCGGGTGGTCGAGGATTCCGCCGCCGACCTCTCAATCTTCGGCCTCGACCGGCCGAGCCTCGTATTCGAAGTGACCTTCCGGCCGGGAGCTCAGGTGCAAAGACTGGCCCTGGGCCGCAAGAACCCGGGCGATACCTATGTCTACGCGGCCAACCTGGACCAGCCGCGCCGGGTGCTGCTCTTGAACAGCTGGGTGCTGAGCGATCTCCAGAAGGACGTCTTCGCCCTGCGCGATAAAAAAGTGCTCAGAATTGCGAAAACCGCAGTCGGCAGGCTGGTGGTGCTGAAAGCCGGCGAACCGGCTCTCGAAGTGAGCCGGGAAGCCGGCGACTGGAAGCTCACCAAGCCTTTTGGCGGCCTGGCGGACCGTGACAGCGTGGAAAACCTGATCGATAAGCTGGTCGAAGCCAGGGCCGAGGCTTTCGTGGACAGTCTGGAAGCGGGCAGCCCGGCGGCCCTGGAACTCGACCGGCCGGCCTGGACTGTCCAGCTCTACGAAAAACAGAGCGGGGCGCTGTACTCGCTGGAGGTGGGAGGCGTGGACGAAAAAGGCCGTTATTACGCCCGCCGCGGCCAGATGCAGCCGACCGTCCTGCTCGCCGCCGATGTGGTCGGCCTGCTGGGGGCGGACCCCGGCCGGCTGAGAGATCTGCGGCTCTTGGCCGCCAGCCGCGACAGTATCGTGCAGATAGCCCTGGAAAACGCGGACGGCGCCTGGCAGGCGGATAAAGACAGCGCCGGCGCCTGGAGCTTCGCCCGGCCCGAACGGGCCAAGGCCGACGGCTCCAGGATCGACGGCTACCTCCTGGACCTCAAGGACCTCCAGGCCAGGCGCTTCGTTGCAGCGGCCCCGGAGCTGAACCGGCTGATCGGCCGCCCGGAATTCACCCTCACCCTGACCGGCGACCGCGGTTCCGAAACGCTCGCCTTCGTGCGCTCCGCTCCGGCGGATTCTCTGTATTACGTAAAATCTTCCCGGCTCGACGGTCTGGCCGTTGTGGACAGCGCTTCCGCCGGCCGGCTTAAACGCGCTTTCCACGACCTGCGCCTGCGCAAGGTGACCGAATTCGAAACCGGCCGGATCAACCGGGTTCGGATCGAGCGGCAGGGGAAGGAGGCAATCGAGCTGGCCGGGGGCGAAGACAAGTGGAAGATCACTTCCCCCACTCAGGCCGAAGCCGAAAGCTGGAAGGTCCAGAACCTGCTCTGGGACATCGCCGATGTCGAATTCGACAGCGTCCTTTCCGCCACCTCTTCCGACAGCGCCGCTTTCGGTTTCGCTTCGCCGCGGGCCAGAGTGCTGCTCTGGAAGGACGACAGCCTGCTGGCCGCAGTCTCACTGGCGGATTCGGTGGCCGGCGGCCGGAGAGTGGCGCTGCGCTCGGCCGGGGATACCCGCACCCTGGCGGTGGATGGTAAAATCCTGGGAGAAATCGTCGAAAAAACGGATGAGCTCGAAAAGAAAAAGTAAGTTCGCTGAAAAAGACAAAAGGCCGGCCCACCCTATCCGGCGGGCCGGCCTTTTGTCAAGCCTCGATCCGGTCGATTTTAGCGGCGAGGATGAAATCGTTTTCGCTCAAGCCCCCGATCGCGTGCGTCGACAGCTCGATCAGGACTTTGCTGTAGTTCCAGGTAATGTCGGGATGATGGTCCTCGGCTTCGGCCAGATCAGCGACCCGGTTGAGCCAGGCCTGGGCTGCGCGGAAATCGGCGAAAGCGTACCGCCGGCTGATTTTTTCGTTGCCGTGCAAGTGCCAATCGGGTATCTGTGCCAATAGCTCCTGAGCCTGGACCGCGGTCAGCGGGGCGACTCCACCTTTGCAGGGTTTGCATTTTTTCCGAATCAGCTCCCCCGGTTCACCCAT
>JAZDIG010000554.1:0-3629 GCA_043805105.1 Candidatus Glassiibacteriota bacterium
CGGCTCTTTTCGTCGTCCGAACGGTAGATCGGCACGATCGCCACCTCGATCGGCGCCAGGGCCGGAGGCAGCACCAGTCCCCGGTCATCGCTGTGGGCCATGATCAGGGCGCCGATCAGCCGGGTGCTCACTCCCCAGCTGGTGGCCCAGACCAGCTTCCGCTCGCCGTCGCGGTCCAGGAACTCCACGTCGAAAGCCCGGGCGAAGTTCTGGCCCAGGTTGTGGCTGGTGCCGGCCTGCAGGGCCTTGCGGTCCTGCATCATCGCTTCGATAGTATAGGTCCGCAGCGCACCGGCGAACTTTTCCCGTTCGGTCTTGAGCCCCCGGAGCACCGGCAAGGCCATCGTACCCTCGGCAAACCGCCGGTAGACCTCCAGCATCTGCAGGGTTTCCGCCTCGGCTTCCTGTTCGGTGGCATGGGCCGTGTGGCCCTCCTGCCAGAGGAATTCGGTGGTGCGCAGGAAAAGCCTGGTACGCAGCTCCCAGCGTATCACGTTGCACCACTGGTTGATCAGCAGGGGCAGGTCGCGGTAGCTCTGGATCCACTTGCGGTACATGCTCCAGATAATCGTTTCGCTGGTGGGCCGGATCACGTAGGGCTCCTCCAACTTGCTGCCGCCGGCATGGGTCACCACGGCGCACTCCGGGCTGAAACCCTCCACGTGTTCGGCTTCCTTCTGTAGAAAGCTTTCCGGGATCAACAGGGGGAAGTAAGCATTGACGTGGCCGGTTTCGCGGAACATCCGGTCGAGCGTGGCCTGCATTTTTTCCCAGATGCGGTAACCGTTGGGCCGGATTACCATGCAGCCCTTGACCGGAGCGTAATCGGCCAGTTCGGCCTTCAGCACGACGTCCTGGTACCAGCGCGAATAGTCTTCGCTTCTGGGCGTGATAACTTTGGACATGCACTTCCTCTGAAACGGTTTCAGGTGAAAAATACAAATTGTTATAAGATATATTGCATGCTGGATAGTGTCAACAATGGTACGGTTCGGCGGGAAGGCCGGCGTTTACCGGCTGGCGGTGCAGCAGGACTTTGAGAATAATCTCTACGCCGGGGAAGGTGATATAAGCGATTACTTGGGCTCTGTATTGTTGAATATACTTAACAACCATCGCCAAAAGCCCCGGAAGCGGTCCGGAGCAATACCGGCACGGCTGAATTTTCGCCCGATTCGGATGCTGGCACGCCTTACGTTTCAGGTAATTCATCGGCGATCAGTATCCTCTCCCCGGCCCTGACGAAGAGGATGTCCTTGATCGAATCGAAACCCTTGAGGAACTTGCCGCTGTCCTGCTGCATCTTGCGGTAGGAGAAGCCGGTGATGACCAGATCGGCCTCGCTGGAACGTTCGCAGACCAGGGAATCGAACGGCGCCGATTCCTGGAGGGGGACCGGGATCACGTTTTTCTGGGAAATCGGAATCCGGCCCTGGGTAATCATCCGGTTGAGCCTTTCCACCTCGCTATTCATGTCGGCTTCGTGGAAGGCGGTGAACAACTGGATTTCACTGTTATCCCACTCAGGGTGCCCGGCCAGGATGTAGGCCAGAATGATCATCAGGTTGGCGTTCTGGTAATCACCCGGGGTCAGCCAGATATGGATCGATTTCCGGTAGCCGAAATGCCGCTCCGAGGAGCGCAGGATGAGGATATTGAAGGAGGCGATGGCGGCGAAGGTGCAGCTGTCGATTATGTCTTCCAGTTCATTGACTTCGCCCTCGGAAAACTCGAACATCAAGGTGTTGTTTTCCAGGCCGGAAATACCCGGAATCTGCACGATCTGCGCCACCGCGGTCCGGAAACTGGGCGATACGATGGTATCGACGTAAATCGCCGCCCGGCTGGACTGCACCTGCTTGACCATCCGGGTGAGCAGTTCGCGCGCCTGCAGATGGGTTTGCTGAGTGAGCGGTCCCTTGATGAAATGGATGAACGAGCCGAAACCATAGTGATAGGAGAGCCAGCGCAGCATGTCGAAAGGCGCGAGCCGGGTGATCGTATTGGTTGAAATCGCCACCACCGAGGGCCTCCAGTTGGACATGCTCTGGCTGGTGCCTTTCTTCTGGATCAGGACCTGGAGCTTCCTGGTCAACTGGAAAAGCACGCCCTGGAGCACGGCCGACAGATCCCGCTCGCCCTGGCGGCTCTTGGCCAGGCCCAGGTAGATCAGGGCCATGGCAAGGATCGCCAGCACGGCGTATACCGGCTGCATCTGGTACATCATCCAGAAACAGACTATCGCGCCGATCAACGAGAGATACCACTTGGACTTGAACGTCGGCCGGTAGGAGGGGTCGCCGGAAAAGTGCTCCAGAAAGCTGATGGAACAGAGCGTCCCATAGGTCACCATGAAAAACATGCTGATGATCTGGGCCACGAAATCCACGCTGCCCATCGCCACGAAACTCAGGGCGATTACCGAGGTCACCAGGGTGGCGTTGACCGGCTCGTTGGTCTTGCCTCGGCCCAGGGTCAGGTATTTGTTGATCCGGTCGGATGGAAACACACGGTCGCCGGCCAGGGCCTGAAGCGTGCGTGGGGCCACCAGAATCGAACCGATGGCGGATGAAATCGTGGCGGCGCCCAGCCCGATAGGAATGATCGGTCCCCAGAGCGCGATCCGGCTCATGATGAACTGGTCACCTGCCAAGTCTTCCGGCGATACGCTCGTCCCCAGCTTGATAACCACCAGAACGTAGACTACCATGCCGGTGAGAGTTCCCAGCAGGGTGCCCAGGGGAATCGAGCGCCGGGGGTTTTTCAGGTCGCCGCTCAGCCCCACCCCGGCGGTCATGCCGGTGAAAGCCGGGAAGACGATCGCGAAGACCGTAAAAAAATCGTCGTGGTCTTTTACCCTGGACAGCAGGTCCAGGCTGTCACTGGACTGGATCGGGGAACCGAGGAAGAACATCAGCAGCGATATGACGAGAAGACCCACCACCGCCCAGAGCAGTTTTACCCCGACGTTGGCCCCTTTGTAAAAGATCAAGGCCAGCAGGATAATAGTCGCCGGCACGCCTACCAGGCGGGCATCGGGAGTAAATCCGAACGTGGACTGAACCAGCGGAAATAACGGGCGGAAGGCCTCGGAAAAAGCGATCATGTAAAAGGCTACTGAAATAGCCTGCGAAAAATACAGGGAAATCCCGATCGTGCCGCCCACCGTGGTGCCGAACGAGCGGCTGATTATGTAGTATTCCCCTCCACCCTCGACTTTCAGGTTGGTGGCGATTTCAGCCACGGCCATGCCGGTCGGGATGGTGATCATGTGGCCGATCAAAACGATAATCAGCGCTCCCAGTATACCCGTATGCGCAACCGCGTAGCCGAACCGCAGAAACAGGATAGCGCCCAGAATTGTGCTGATTGCGGCCAGGTACACCGGGGCGGTGCCGAATCCATGACCCCGCTGAGTTTCGCCTTTTCCGGCTTGCATAGGCGTATTGGACCCTTTGTCTGGTTGGGTTCAGGATGAATAATAACTTATGGGGCTATGTCGATGATTCCGGTACATACTATATTTTGTGGTCTGATAATCTACCTTGGGTGTTTTTAATTAGAGACTTCACAAGCACTGGTTTCACGCTTACAGATTGCTGAACTAAGCGGTAAAAGAGTTTGCCCCT
>JAZDIG010000555.1:0-2792 GCA_043805105.1 Candidatus Glassiibacteriota bacterium
CGGCGGCCGCCGTCGGCGGCCAGGGCCAGGTCGGGCCCGCGCCAGCGGCGGTCAACCAAGGAGGTGGCCAGCATAATCTGTTCGGCGCTTTTGCGGATGGACTGCGGCTCGATGCCGTGCGCCTCGTTCCAGGCCAGCTGCAGCCGGCGGCGGCGGTTGGTTTCAGCGATCGCCCGCTGCATGGAGCCGGTGATCCGGTCGGCGTACATGACCACGCGGCCGCGCAGGTTGCGGGCGGCGCGGCCCATGGTCTGGATCAGGGAGCGCTCGCTGCGCAGGAAGCCCTCTTTGTCGGCGTCGAGGATGGCGACCAGGGAGACTTCCGGCAGGTCGAGGCCCTCGCGCAGGAGGTTGATCCCCACCAGGACGTCGAACTCGCCGAGGCGCAGGCCGCGGAGGATCTCGATGCGTTCGATGACCTCGATCTCGGAGTGCATGTAGCGCACGCGGACGCCCATCTGCGAGAGGTACTCGGCCAGGTCCTCGGCCATGCGCTTGGTCAGGGTGGTAACCAGCACCCTCTCGCCCCCGCCGACCCGCTCGCGGATTTCCTCCAGCAGGTCGTCCACCTGGCCTTTGACCGGCTTGAGGACGATTTCGGGGTCGACCAGGCCGGTGGGCCGGATGATCTGCTCCACCACCTCGCCCCCGCATTTCTCCAACTCGTAGTCGGCCGGGGTGGCGGAGACGAAGATCGCCCGGTGGATCAGCCCCTCGAACTCCCCGAACTTGAGCGGGCGGTTGTCGAGGGCGCTGGGCAGGCGGAAGCCGTGTTCGACGAGCACCTTCTTGCGCGAATAATCGCCGTTGAACATGCCGCCCACCTGGGGGACGGTGGCGTGGGACTCGTCCAGGACGAGCAGGTAGTCCGCGGGGAAGAAGTCGAAGAGGCACCAGGGCCGCTGGCCGGGGGCGCGGCCGCTGAGGTGGCGCGAATAGTTCTCGATGCCGTTGCAGTAGCCCACTTCGAGCATCATTTCGAGGTCGTAGTTGGTGCGGCTCTCCAGGCGCTGGGCCTCGAGCAGCCGGTCCTGGCCGCGCAGCTCGGCCAACCGCTCGCGGAGCTCCGCGCGGACGTTCTTCACCGCCCGTTCGAGCTGGGGCCGGCTGACCACGAAGTGCTTGGCCGGGAAGACGGCGCAGGTGGCCAGGGTGGCGAGCACCTCGCCGCGCAGCGGATCGATGCGGCTGATGCGCTCCACCTCGTCGCCGAACATCTCGATGCGCACCGCGGTTTCCTCGTAGGCCGGGAAGACTTCGATGACGTCGCCCCGCACGCGGAAGCGGCCGCGCTGGAAGTCGAGGTCGTTGCGCTCGTAGTGGATGTTCACCAGGCGCTCGAGGATCTCGTCCCGGGCGATCCGCTGGCCGGTGTCGAGCTGGCAGAGCATGGCCTGGTAGTCCTCGGGCGAGCCCAGGCCGTAGATCGCCGAGACGCTGGCGACGATGACCACGTCCGGCCGTGAGATGAGGGCACTGGTGGCAGCCAGCCGCATGCGGTCGATGTCCTCGTTGATCGAGCTGTCCTTCTCGATGTAGGTGTCCGTGCTGGGGAGGTAGGCCTCGGGCTGGTAGTAGTCGTAGTAGCTGATGAAGAACTCGACGGCGTTTTCCGGGAAAAAGCCTTTCAGCTCGCCGTAGAGCTGGGCGGCGAGGGTCTTGTTGTGGCTGATCACGAGGGCGGGGCGGCCGTAGCCGGCGATGACGTGGGCGATGGTGAAGGTCTTGCCGCTGCCGGTGACGCCCAGCAGGGTCTGGAAGCGCCGGTTGTCGCGCAGCCCCGCGTTCAGCTCGCGGATGGCGGCCGGCTGGTCGCCGGCCGGCTCGTAAGGGGCATGCAGTTTGAAGACGCTGGCGGTCATTGCCTTTTACTTGCGTTTTGCCGTCGTGGAAAGTAGACTGGAACCGAGGGGCCCTGAGCCCGGAGCGAGCCTTCCCCGTCCTGATTCACCGGTAGCGGCCGTGCGCCTGTTAATCTTTACCAGAAAAGCCGATAACCCGAAAATAATCCGGCTGTCCCGGACGGCAGCGGTATTCCTGGAGCTGGCGTTTCTGCTCACTTTTCTGCTGCTGCTCGCGCTGGCGTCCTATCTGTACCGGGAGACCCGGCGGCTAACCGGCGAGACCGTCGCAGCCGGCCGCCGGGAAAGCGAGCTGCGGTCCGGGATCGTCCGGGCGGACAGCCTGATCGCCGAATTGCAGAGGCAGACCGAAGCAGCCAGTCCGGTTGCCGGCTCATCCTCCGGCGATCTCCCCAGCGCGGCCGTGGACTCCGTGCGCTACACCGTGCAGGTGGCCTCCCACCGCGACAGCGCTGATGCGGCCGCCGCCGCGCGTCTGCTCGGGGGGTTGGTCCGCCAGGCAGTGGAGGTAACGCCGACCCGGCTGCCGAACGGGCTCTGGTACCGGGTTCAGGCCGGTTCGTTCGCCAGCGAGGAGGCGGCCCGGGCCTGGGCCGACAGCCTGTTGCGGGCAGGACTACTGCGTGAGTACAACGTCCGCCGGCTGGAACCGGAAAACTCCTCCAAGAATTAATGTTATACGGGAGAGGGCCGGGTGTCAATAGAGACGGCCGGCCGGTTCATGAATTTAAGTTACATCATTCAGGGAGCTTCCTGATGGATGAACAGGACAGGGACAAGCGGCAGGAGGAGCTGGAGCGGCGCATCCGCCAGCTCGAAAAGGAGCTGCGCAAGCTGAAGGAAACCGACTCCCGCCGCCACGGCAGCGTGCTGCGGCTGGCGGCGATGAGCATGGCGCTGAGCGAGACGCTGCAGAAGAGGAAGATGATC
>JAZDIG010000556.1:0-2779 GCA_043805105.1 Candidatus Glassiibacteriota bacterium
AGCTTGATCTTGGCCTGGGCGAAGTCAACGGATTCGGTGAGGGTGACTGCGAGGTCGCAGTCGAGGGTCTGCCGGCAGGCCAGGCGCCAGCCCTCCTCGATCTGACGACGGCTCAGGTGCCGGTGCTCCTCGGCGCTCACCAGCCGGCCAGGGCCGGCGATCTGAACCTGGCAACTGCCGCAGAGACCCCGGCCGCCGCAGGGCGAATAAACCCGGATGCCGGAGTCGGTGAGAGCCTCCAGCAGCGGGCTGCCGGCCCGGCCGGTAAGGCGGCGGCCATCCGGCAGAAGCTTTATCTTATGTTTGGCCACGTCTTTTATCGGGAAGGACCCGGGACGCGCGGGAGCGCCCTCGACAAAATGCCGGGCTGAAAAAGAGATTTCAGCCCGGCATCGGGATAACTTTCGGCTCGAAATGCGGGCAGCGACGGTTCAGGCGGCGATACCCAGGAGCTTCTTGGCCTTTTCCACCGCGCTGCTGCCGTCCGGAGCATAGCCGTCGGCGCCGATTTCCTGGGCGAATTTTTCGGTGATCGGCGCCCCGCCGACCATGGTCCTGACCTTGCCGGCCAGGTCGCTGGTTTTGAGCGTCTGGATCACGTCCTTCATCGACATCATGGTCGTGGTCAGGAGCGCCGACATGAGGATCAAGTCGGCTTTCTTTTCCCGGGCCGCGTCGATGAATTTGGCCGCCGGGACGTCCGTGCCCAGGTCGATCACCTCGAAGCCCGCCCCCTCCATCATCATCACCACCAGGTTCTTGCCGATATCGTGCAGATCGCCCTTGACCGTGCCGGCTACAGCCACCGCCTTGGCTTTATACTCACCCTCGACCAGCTTGGGCTTGATGATCTGCATCCCCTGCTTCATCGCCCGGGCGGCGATCAGCACGTTGGGGATGTAATATTCGCCGGACTTCCACTTGGCGGCGACGATATCCATGCCGGCCACCAGGCCGTCGTTGAGGATAACGATCGCTTCGGTGCCTTCGTCCAGGGCTTTCCTGGTCAATTCGTTTACCTGGGGGGCGTTGCCCGCTACGAGCGCATTGCGGATGTCATCGATCAGGGCCATCAGCTACCTCCGGTGTATCTCAGCGAGGAGTATACTCAATGGTTTTTTTGAACTGTGCACAAAGGGTAAGAAAACCGGAAAGAATATGAAACGGGAGGATTTCCCTGCCCGGTCGAATTACTATGTCAATATAAATTATAAAGTAATACAGAGCAGGCAGATTGCCAATAAAAAATAAGCGGCTTGTCAATCCTAAGCCAGGAGCCGGGCCTTCAGGGATTCCATCAGGCGGGCGAAGCCTGGATAGTCGAGCGATTGCTGGCCGTCGGAGAGGGCGCGCCTGGGGTCCGGATGCACCTCCACCATCACGCCGTGGGCGCCGGCGGCGCGGGAAGCCAGGCTCAAGGGAGTCACCAGGGAGGCCCGGCCGGTGCCGTGGCTGGGGTCGGCAATCACCGGCAGATGGCTCAGCTCGCGCGCCAGGGCCAGGCAGTTCAAGTCCAGCGTGTTGCGGGTGGCGGTTTCGAAGGTGCGGATTCCCCGCTCGCAGAGCACCACCTGGGGATTGCCTGCATCGAGAATGTATTCGGCGGCCAGGAGCCACTCTTCCAGCAGTGCGCTCATGCCGCGCTTGAGCAGAATGGGCATCCCGGTGCGCGCCGCCTCCAGGAGCAAGTCGAAATTCTGCATGTTGCGCGTGCCGATCTGCAGCATGTCGGCGCAGCCGGCCAACAGCTCCAATTGGTTCACGTGCATCACTTCGGTCACCACCGGCAGGCCTACAGTCCGGCGCACTTCCTCGAGAATTCGCGCGCCCTCCTCGCCCAGGCCGCGGAAAGCGTAGGGGGTGGTGCGCGGCTTGAAGATCCCGCCGCGGAAGATCCCGGCGCCCAGCTTTTTGACCTGGGCGGCGCAGCCGACAGTCTGCTCCAGGCTCTCTACGCTGCAGGGCCCGGCGATCACCACGAACGGACTGGCCCCGCCGATCGCCGCGTTCCCCACCCGCACCACCGTGTCCTCGTGCTTCCACTCGCGGCTAACCAGCTTGTAGGGCTTGGAGACGTGGATGATCTCCTTGACCCCCGGCATCAGCAGCACCTGGTCGGCGTCCACGTAGCCGGCGTTGCCCATCACGCCCACGGCGGTGCGGATCGAGCCGGGCAGCACCTGGGCCCGCAGGCCCATGGAGCGCACCAGCCCGGCCACTTCCTCGATCTGCGCCGCAGTGGCGTCCCTGTCCATGACGATCAGCATAACCGGAAATACAGGTAGGGGCGGTTTGCGAACCGCCCCTTTAGAGGAATATTAATAACTTGAATCCATTAAGACACTCGAAACCGACCTATTTCTCTTTTTCGAGGATTCCGGGTTTGGTGATCCTTTCCGGGTCGAGCGCATTTTCCAGTTCTTCGGGAGTGAGGATTTTGCGTTCGAGGATGATCTCCTTGAGCGACCGGCCGGTTTTCATCGACTCCTTTACCACCTCCGCGGTGTTCAGGTAGCCGATCACCGGATTCAGGACGGTGGCGGTGCCCAGGCTCTTTTCGAAGTACTCCCGGCAACGCTCGCGGTTGACCTGGATGCCGCTCACGCACTTCTTGTCCAGATGCCGGGCGGCGTTAGTGAGGAGCCTGGCCGACTCGATCAGGTTGTAGGCGATCACCGGCATCATCACGTTGAGCTGAAGCTGGCCGGCCTGGGCCGCGTAGTTGACACAGGTGTCGTTGCCGATCACCTGGAAGCAGGCCATGGCTGTCATCTCCGGG
>JAZDIG010000557.1:0-4153 GCA_043805105.1 Candidatus Glassiibacteriota bacterium
CTCTGCCGGGCCAACGCGCTGATTCTGCTGCCGGTGGGGGTCTGGACCATCCGGAGCACCCTGAAGGCCGAGGGAAAAGCCGGGGCGGTGCGGGCCGCGACGGCCTTCGTCCTGGTGACATTGCTCACGATCAGCCCGGCCACGTTGCACAACCGGATTGTGGCCGGCCGCTGGGCCCTGGTCTCCACCAACTTCGGGGAAAACTGGAAAATCGGCAACAGCTACGATTCCACCGGCGGCTTCTGGAATCCGCAGCAAGCGCTGGTGCCGGTCTTTTCTTCCGGCTTTCTCCGCCTTCAGCTCAAAAAGGCCGGCCTCCTGCTGTCGGACTACGAGCAGCCGAACAACCTGAATTATTACCAGATGGCCGAGGGCCGACCGTGGCTCGAGCTGCCGCTTTTATCCTGGGGCTTTTACCTGGCGTTCGGCCTGGCCGGAGCGCTGCTGACGCGCAGCCAGCGGTGGAAACTTTTTCCTCTGTATGCTTTTTTTCTGCTTTACGGGGCGTCGGTGGTCGTCTTTTTCATCACCGGCCGCTTCCGGCTTCCGCTCTGGCCGGTGCTGATCCTCTTCACCGCCGCGGGCTTCACCAGGGCGGTTTCGCTGGTCCGGGGAAGGAGATTGGCCGAACCTGCGGCAGTCATGGCCCCGGCCCTCGCCCTCTGCCTCTATCTGGTGCTTTCCAACCCGCGGACAATCCAGGCGCAGTACTTCGACAACCTGGCCCTGGTACACCTGGAGCGGGGCGACACCACGGCTGCGGTCGGCGAGCTGGAACGCGAGCTGGTTTACTACCCCAGCCAGCCGCAGACCCTCCGGGCGCTGGCATATTACCTGCAGAAGGAAGGCCGGGACGCCGAGGCCTCCCGCTACCTCGAACTGCTCATGGCGAAAATCGGTGAAAGGCCGGAGCTGCTGCGGGAAGCCGGCCTGCTGGACATTCGCCTGGGGAAAACCGGGCGCGGCGTGCAAAGGCTCGCCCGCTACCTCGAACTCCTCCCCCAGGCCCCGGACAGCCAGAGGATCGCCGAATATATCGGCAGCCTGTCCGGCCACGACGGAGGACCTTGACTGTTGCGCACCAGCCTTCTTTTGCAGGTTTTTCTACTGCTCTTGGGCTTCGCCGGCCTGCCGGCCGCCGGCAACCGTCCCCTGCCCAACGTGCTGCTTCTGACAGTTGACAGCTTCCGGCCGGACCGGATCGGTTGTTACGGGGCTGGCTTCGCCCGCACACCCAATATCGACCGCTTCAGCCGGCAGGCAATCCTTTTCACCGCCGCTTACAGCACCGCCGCCTGGACCAACCCCTCGCTGGTCAGCCTGCTCACCGGCCTCTACCCCGGCGCGCACGGGGTCCAGCGGAGAGACCAGAGCGTGGCCGAGGAGCTCACCACCCCGCTCGAACTGCTGGAAAAAGCCGGCTACCTGGTGCCGGAGATCAATTACCTCTTCCCCATGCCCAACTACCGGAACCTGGGATTCACACCCAACGCGCACCGCAACGTGGTGGAGTTTCTTACCGAATACCGCGACTCCACTTTTTTTGCCTGGTATCACTTCCACGGCCCGCATCTGCCGTACAGTCCGCCGCCGAAGTACCTGCAGGCCTTCCTGCCCGGCGAAAAACTGAGCAGCCCGGCGCTCCGTGAGGTAATGGACAGTATTATCATGCCCAGGGGCGAGAGCACGTTCAGCGAACGGGAGAAACGGATCGTCCGCTCGCTCTACGATGCCGAAGTGGCGGCGCAGGACGAGGAGCTGGGCCAGGTGTTCGAGGCCCTCGATAAGCTGGGACTCTACGAAAATACGATCGTCGTGCTCACCGCCGACCACGGCGAAGAGCTGTTCGAGCATGGCTGGCTGGGCCACGCCTCCACCAGCCTGAAAGGGCATTTGCACGACGAGCTGATCCACATCCCGCTCGTCCTGCGCCTGCCCGGTTACACCGGCGTGCCGCAAAGGATAGAGGCCCTGGTGCAGTCGGTGGACCTGATGCCCACCCTGTTCGACCTGATCGGGCTGGAGCTGGATGCGCCGGTTCAGGGCCGGTCGTTCCGGGGGCTGCTGACCGGCGAAAAGTCCGTGGTCCGGGAGGACGTTTTCTGCGAAAGCTCGGCCTGCGGCTACCAGTGCCCGGATTCGGCCGAAGTGACCTGGCTGAAATGCGTGAGGGAACGGGACTGGAAATTGATTCAGACGATCGAACCCGGGAGCGCTCCGGCCTACGAACTGTACGACCTGGCGAACGACCCCGGCGAAAAAGAAGACGTCCTCGGTCGTTACCCCGAGGAAGCCCTGCGGCTCAAAGGAGTCCTGGCCGCCCGGATTTTCGCCGGCATTCAGCTTGCCGACCGGATAAGAAAGGACTCCGGCCGCCGGCCCTCGGCCGGCGGGCCGGCCCCGGCCGAAAAAATCGTGGTGGAGTTCCCGGCCGAGGGGAAAGCCATATCCTACGACGACCACGCCGGTCAGGTGCCGGCGCGCTGGAGCGGTCCGGACCAGGCCGAATACCTGGTGGAGTACGAGGTGGGCCGGGGCAAGTACCATCTGACCGGCAGCTTCCCGGTAAAAGGCAACGGCCAGACTTTCGGCCCTTTCAACCGGGTGTTCTGGCGTATACTGCCCCAGTACAACCCCTGGAAGGTCAGGGTGGTGCCGGCGGCCAGGCCCGATCTGGCGAGCGACTGGCGCACTTTCAGCTTCGAATGACCGCGGATACCGGGCTGGGCTTTCTTTCATTCACCCGGTGAATGATTTATATTGGACGCGGCCGGAAGAACCGGCCGTCTGACCGATTACGGCAGAGGATGGACAGGAATTGAGCACGAAAATCAAGATCGCCGGAGTGGTAGGCGCCAGACCCAACTTCATGAAGATCGGGCCACTGGCCGAGGCGCTCAGGGCCCGGCCCGAGCGCTACGAATTCGTGCTGGTGCACACGGGACAGCACTACGACGAGATGCTGAACGAGGTTTTCTTCCGGGAGCTGGGCCTGCCCCGGCCCGACGTCCACCTGGGAGTAGGGTCAGGCAGCCACGGCGAACAGACCGCCCGGATCATGCTCGGCTTCGAAAAAGCGGTAGCCGAAATCGCGCCGCACCTGGTAGTGGTGGTGGGCGACGTCAACTCCACCCTGGCCGCCTCGCTGGTGGCCAGCAAGCTCGGGATCGCCGTGGCTCACGTGGAAGCCGGCCTGCGCAGCCGCGACCGCCGGATGCCGGAAGAGATCAACCGGGTCGTCACCGACCACCTCAGCGACATCCTCTACACGCCCACCGGCCTGGCGGACGAAAACCTGCTGGCCGAGGGCATTCCGGCGCAGAGAATCAGCCTGGTGGGCAACATCATGATCGACACCCTGATCCGGTTCCTCGCCCTCGCCGAAAAAATGGACACCCTCAGCCAAATGAGCCTTGTGGAAAAAGAGTACGGCCTAGTCACCCTGCACCGGCCGTCCAATGTGGACGATCCGGCAATCCTGGCCGGGATCGTGGAAGCCCTGGTGGAAATCTCCAACCGTCTTACCCTGGTTTTTCCGGCCCACCCGCGGACGGTCAAGATGCTGAACGGTTTCGGCCTGGCCGGCCGGCTCGAGTCCGCCGGGGGAATCCGGCTGGTGGAGCCCCTGGGCTACCTGGATTTCCTCTGCCTGATGAAGTCCGCCCGCCTCGTGCTTTCGGACTCCGGCGGCATCCAGGAAGAGACAACTTTTCTGAAAATCCCCTGCCTTACCCTGCGCGAAAACACGGAAAGGCCGGAAACCCTGCGGCAGGGAACCAACGTGCTAGTGGGCAGCGACCGCGGCCGGATAGTCGAGGAGGCCTTCAAGGCGATCCGCGGCGAGAGCGGCCGGGGAAGCGATCTCAAATTCTGGGACGGCCGGGTGGCCAGCCGGATAGTCCAGGACCTCGAACGCCGGCGCGACTACCTCCTCGCCTCCCCGGACAAACGCACCAGCCCGGAAGCCTTTCAGGTGGAATTACCGGTCAACCGAGGAGACAGCTAAATGGCGGAACCCGAACGGAATTTCTTCGTCCACGAAAGCTCCTACGTGGACGAGGGCGCCCAGGTAGGCCAGGGGACTAAAATCTGGCATTTCTGCCACGTGATGCGCGGAGCCGTGGTCGGCCGGGACTGCAATATCGGACAGAAC
>JAZDIG010000558.1:0-7200 GCA_043805105.1 Candidatus Glassiibacteriota bacterium
GGCCTCGCAGCGGGTGAGCATGCCGGCGTCGCTGTTGTGTCCGTCGAACTGGAGCGACAGGTACGGTCTCCCGCTCGCCTCGGCGACGAAATGCTTGATGTAGCTGTCCGGGCCGCACTTGAAATTGGTGATGTAAATCACGTGGAGCTTGGGCTTGTTCCGGACGAACTTCGCGGCCGCGAGGATCTTCTTGCCGTAACCCCAGAACATGTTTTCGTTCAGGTCGGTGGTATCGTAGCCTTCGAGGTTGAGAAAATCCAGGCCGATCACGTTGGCGCCGTAGTAATTGCGCAGCTTGGTGGCGATATCCAGGCTGATACCCTTATCGTAGATGTTGTAGGGCCGGCCCAAGAGCAGGATGCCGTGTTCCTTGTGGCTGGCCAGCACGGCCAGGGCGCGGGCGCCGGCCTCGAGCAGGCTCTTGGAGAAGGCTCCTTGCGCCTCGAAGGCACTGTCGATCGCTTTCTGCACGACGGCTTTGCTCTTACGGATACGGGTCTTTTTCAGGGAGTCGTACACCGCCTCGGCCACCTTTTCCCGGCCGTGGTTGAACCAGAGGGTCGGCTTGATGATCTTCCGGGCATGCCCGGCGATAACCGGCGCGCTCCGTACCACGAAGGGCAGGGTCTGGTTCCAGGGGCAGTAGAAAGAAGGCCGTTCCAGGCTCGGGCCGGGCGCGGCGATGTTGTTCGGCACGAACAGGTAGTCCGCGCCGTTGTCGATCAGCCAGCGCACGTGGCCGTGTGACACCTGGATCGGGAAACAGGGTTCGCTCACCACGGATTCGAGGCCGGCGTTGACGATATTGTTGGTGGTGGGCTCGCTGAGCAGGACCCTGACGTCCAGCTCGCGGAAAAACCTCAGCCAGAAAGGCAGCCATTCGTAGAAGGACATGCAGAACGGGAGGCCCACCACCGGCCCGCTGCCGGCCGCCGGGTCGTAATCCTCGGTCAACAGCTTCTGGCGGAATTCGATCAGGTTCTCGATCACCGGCTCGCGCTCGGCCTTGACCGCCTTGCGGTAGCGCTCGCTGCACTTGTCGCCCCAGTAGGTGCGCTCGCCCTCCACCGTGAACTCCTGCATCTGGCAGTAGTTGGTGCAGGCCTTGCAGGTGAACTCCCTGATCCGGTAATTCACTTTGTCGAGGTCGAAGCCGCGGAAACGGGTGATCTCTCCGGTGTACATCATCTTCTGGCGGGCCAGCAGGGCCTCGCCCAGCGCGCCCATCACGCCGTTGAACGGCGGCACGATGATCCGCTTGTCGAGGATGGAGCTGAAAGCGGCCGCCACCGCATCGTTATAGGCCGTGCCGCCCTGGAAGAAAACCACCTCGCCGATCTTGCGGCCGCGCACCACCCGGTTGATGTAGTTAGTGGCAACCGAGAAGGCCAGCCCGGCGACGATCTTTTCCAGGTCTGCGCCGCGTCTCAGGTAGCTGTTGACGTCCCGCTCCATGAAGACAGTGCAGCGCTCTCCCAACCGGATCGGCTGGCGGCTCGACAGGGCGATCCGGGCGAATTCGTCCTTGATCTCGACTCCCAGCTCCTTGGCCCGCTCCTCCAGGAAACTGCCCGTGCCGGCCGCGCAGGCCTCGTTCATGGCGAAGTCCACCACCACGCCGTCCTGCAGGCTGATGTACTTGGCGTCCTGGCCGCCGATCTCGAAGATCGTGTCCACGCCCAGGTCGAGAATGGTCTTGTCGATGAAGTTGGCGCCGGTTTTGTGGGCGGTGATTTCATCATTGATCGTATCGGCCCCCACCAGCTCGCCGATCAGCTCGCGGCCGCTGCCGGTGGTGCCCACGCCTCTGATCTGGACCTTGTCCCCCAGCTCCAGCTCGATTTCCCGCAGGCCCCTGCCCACCACCTCGATGGGCCGGCTATCGGTGCGCAGGTAGATTTCCTTGAGCACGTTGCGGTCCGAGTCGATCAGGACCAGGTTGGTGCTCACCGAACCGATGTCGATTCCCAGGTAGGCGTCCCGCACACCGATAATTTCCCCGGCCGGCAGCGCTTTCATCCGGTCGCGCAACAGCACCACGTTGTCCATCGAAAGCGGATTCGAATAGGGGAAGGTCCGGGAGTCGGAATCCTGGTGGTCGAGGCTGAAGGTCCGGCCGCTCTTGTTTTCGCCGCGGGCGGTCTCATCCGCGGTGAGGGCGGCCCCCACCGCGCCAAAGGAAGCGTGCAGCTCGTGGACCGCCAGCGTGCCCGGCTTCCAGTCGAACACGGTTTCCAGGGCCTGGACCACGCCCCGGTTGGCCGCCACCCCGCCGACGAAGGTGACCTCGGGCTCGACGTGCTTGCCCTTGGTGATCGCGCTCTTGAAATTACGCGCCACCGCCTCGCAGAGGCCCTTGAGGATTTCCTCGGGCGTGAATCCCTTCTGCTGGGCGTGAATCATGTCGCTCTTGGCGAACACCGAACAGCGGCCGGCGATCTTGGGAGAGCGTTCGGTGGCAGTGACTATCTGGCCGATCTGTTCCACCTTGAACCGCAGCCGTCCCGCCTGCTGGTCCAGGAAACCGCCGGTGCCGGCCGCGCAGTCGCCGTTGGTCTGGTAGTCCAGGATGCCCAGCCGGCCCAGGGTATTGTCTTTTCCCAGCAGGATATACTTCGAATTTTCGCCGCCCATCTCGAACACCGTGCGCACCTGGGGCAGCAACAGCTCCACCGCCCGCGCCAGGCAGGCGAACTCGTTCTGGACTACCGCGCCGGTTTCGTACTTGATCAGCGAGGCGCCGCTGCCGGTGGCGCAGACTTCGCCCAAACGGTCTTCGCCCACCAGGGCGACCAGCTTTTCGAGCAGGGCGCGAGCCTGCTTAAGCGGGCTGCCGGCGATCCGCGTGTATTCGGTGACCGCCAGCCGGCACTCCCGGCCGCCGGCCGGGTGGGACAGCCGCAGCGCCTGCTGGAAAAGGGGATCGCCCCCGCGCTCCTCGAAGAAGCCGAAATCGTCCGGCTCCGAACTGATGAGCGCCGCCTTGACGCTGACACTGCCCAGGTCTATCCCGATGCTGATTGCCATCGTCCCGCTTCCCGCCTCTATTCAGTTATTCCGGATTATTCACCGGATTATTAAATACGATAGCCGAATAAATTTCTTACTCGTCTATGAAGGCTGACACACCCCTGTTTCCCCTCTTGATAGAGGGGACTTATAAGGTATAAGTTCTTATTTATTAAGACGATAGAAGCTTCTCATATTATGAGTCGTTCACATGGCCGAGTGGAGCCAGTCCCTCTCGAGAGGGGTTCCGGCTGTAAGGGCGCCCTCCCCGGCTCAGGTTCCGCTTTTTTCGAACAGCCCGGCCGCACCATCCACCACCCGCTTCACCACCTCGGCCAGCCTGCCGGCGATTAACGCTCCGCTGGCCCGCTTGTGCCCTCCTCCGCCGAACTTTTCGGCCAGCGTGTTGACGTCGACCTCCTTGGTCTTGCTGCGGAAGCTGACCTTGACCTTGTTGCCTTCCAGCTCCCGGAAGTAGAGGCAGACCCGCACTGGATCGATCGAGCGGATCACGTTGACGAAATTTTCGGTTTCCTCGAGCGAAGCCCCGGTCTGTTCGACCATCCGGCGCGTGAGGCTGATATGGGCCAGACGGTTGCCGTAGGCGAAACCCAAGGTTTCGAGCACCAGGCCCAGGCAGATAACCCCGGCCGGCGAGCTGCGCTCGAACAGCCAGTCGTACACCTCGTTGGGACTCACCGTGTCGAAGCGCGACAGCTTTTCGGCGATCTCGAACACCCGCGGGCTGGTGTTTTCATAGCGGAAGCAGCCGGTGTCCTTGACGATCGCCGTATAAAGACAAAAAGCGATCCGGTCGTTTACCGGATGATCCAGCTCCCCCAACAGGTCGTAGATCAATTCGCCGGTGGAGCTGGCCTGTTCCCGGACAATCGATCCCGGGGTAAGCAGCAGTTCCGAGGGATGGTGGTCGATACAGAGCACCTTGTAGGCGCGCTGCGCCACCTCGTCGTCCATCGGGTGAAGCCGCCGCCAGATTCCAGCGTCGAGAAAAAAAATCGTGTCCGCCCCGTCCAACAGCTCCAGCGCCTCGGCACGCTCCAGAACGTCGAAGCCGATCACTTCGCCGGCCGGGTCGAGAAAGCGCAAGGTATGGGGCAGAGAGTCGGGGTTGAGGATGACCGCCCGCTTGCCCATTTCTTTCAAGGCCGCGCACAAGGCCAGCTCGCTGCCCACGCCGTCCGCATCCGGATCACGGTGTGTACAGAACAGGAAGCTGTCGTTTTCCCGGATCGTCTTTTTTACCGTTTCCCACAAATTCCTGGCTCCCTGCTTTGCCGTCCGCGGTCCGGTGTCCGGAAAATCGGGCCTTCAGGGCGCAGCCCCGACAAAATCGGGGCGCCCCTACAATAGATTCACCGGACCGGCCGTAGTGGCACGGCGTGCCGCGCCCGTATTGAGCCACGGCCGTGATGGAAATTACGAGGCTGCTGCACGCTCCAATATATAAATCTCAAGACTTTTGAGCTTTTACGGCTACTGATTCGACAATCCCGGAAGCTGAATATAGACGAACTATTACGTGTTCCCTGCTTCCGCTGAGGACTGTTTTACATCACAGCGCAAAGATAATTTGTTATTTTCTTTTGGTGGCAAAAGAAACAAAACCAGTTCTTTCATAACTGAAAGAACCAAAGGTTATTACCGGCATTCGAATCTTCTGCGCCGCTCCCTCGGCGGTCGCCTTCGAGGACTTCACCTCCCTCCTCCACACCCCGTCCTCGAAATGGCCTGCCTACCTTTGAAACTCTTGCGGGCCGCGATGGAAATTACGAGGCTGCTACACGCTCCAACAAGAGAATCTCAAATATTCAGGGCTTTTACGGCCTCTGATTCTAAAATCCCAAAATCCGAATATGGAAGAACTATTTCATACCCCATGCCGCCTCTGAGGGCGCAGCTACGACAAAATCGAGGCGCCCCGACAAAAGATCCCCCGAACCTGCCGCAGGGGCACAACGCTCATAATACAGAGTGAACATGCCGTGCCGGTATTTAGCTTCTATCAGTATTTCCCCGGCCGTTACTGAAGCCGGCTCCATAATCAAAAACGGAGATATTCACGTATCTCCGCATTTGATTTATCCTGATCAGTCATGCACTGCTCCGGCCGGCTCAAGCCTGCTCTTGCGCTCGGGCTCTCCTGCGGGCCTTATACTCGTCGAGCGACAGCGAATATTTATCTTCGATTGGGTAGCGATGGCAGAGGCCGCCGTTGTAAGAGCAGAAAGGAATGATCTTGCCGGCCGGGGTGGCGTAATGGATCACGCACCGGCGCACCCGCTCAAGTTCGTAGTTGTAATTGTCCATAAAGTGCATGCCGGCCACCAGCAGGGTCTTGTTCGTGTACGAACCGTCCTTTTCGCCGCGCCCGGCTTCCTTGTCGAAGAAGCCGTCCAGGGTCTGCAGGAACTTGGTGAAGTCCATGCCGGCTGGGGCTTCCTTGCGGTTGAAGTATTTCTGGATGCGGTAGAAAGCGTTCATCTGGGCGAAGCGCTTGAAACGGCTGGCCTTGGTCCGGGCCGCCAGCGCGTCCAGCTCCTCGAACATGCCCTCCACGTCCACGAAACGGGTGATCGGGACCGGCCGGTTGGTGCCCTGCTCGATGAAGAGGTAGGTGCCGAGCGAGCAGTGGGGGTGGCAGCTGATGTTGACAGTTTCGCGGCCGCGCAGGGCGCTGATAATCCTGGAGATCGGGCTCACGAAGCTGAGCGGGTACCAGTCGTTCTTGACGACGATCCCGGTCTGCTCCTCGACGCAACGGGCCAGGTCCGGCAGGGTGAAACGCAGTTTCTGCCGCTCCTCGGCGCTCACCCGGCCCGTGAGCGATATGGGCTGATAGCTTATCCCGCTCAGCACGTCGATATTATCCAGGGCGTACTGCAGGATGGGTCCCACCTGATGGTCGTTGATCCCGGCGGCGATGGTGGGGACGAAGACGATCTTGATCCCGGCCTTGCGCACCGCTTCAATCGTGGCGTCCTTGTACTTCATCAGGGCCCGGCCGCGGGTTTTCTTGTAGACCTCGTCATCCACGCCGTCGAACTGGAGATAGATCGTGTGCAGGCCCGCCTCCGCGGCCCTCATGGTGAAATCCGGGTCGCTGAACTTGATGCCGTTGGAGGCCACCTGGATGTGGCTGTAACCGCGTTCTTTGGCCCCGGCGATGATCTCGAGGAAATCCGGATGGATGGTCGGCTCCCCGCCGGAGAACTGCACCATGCGGCCGTAGACCGGTTTTTCGGAGCGGTAGAGGTCGAGCATCTGCATCACTTCCTCTTTGCTCGGCTCGTAAATCCGGCCGGTGGCGTTGGCATTGGCGAAGCAGATCGGGCAGTTGAGGTTGCAGCGGTTGGTGAGGTCGATGTTGCCCAAGGCGGTGTGACTGGTGTGCTGGTTGCAAATGCCGCAGTCCTCGGGGCAATTGCTGCACTCGCTCATCGGGTTCATCAGGCCCTTGCCATCGCCGAACTCCCATTTTTCGGCCTTGAGGTAGAGTTCGACGTCCGACCAGTAGAGGTCCTTGAAATAGCCGTGCTCCGGGCAGGTTTTTTCCATCCAGACCTTGCCGTCCTCGGCGAACATCCTGGCCCGGATAATCCGGCCGCAGTCCGGCTCGGCGCAGATCGAATCGACTTCCTTGGGCAAGCCTTTGGTGATGTTGTTGATCGGTGCGCCGCTATAGGTGGTGTCCACGGGCCGGTTCGATATATCCTTAGCCTGGGTAGCCATTATGAACCATTCCTCCGTTGCTCTTGGATTATTGCGGGGGGCCGTCTGGACAGCCCGAGTGTCCGGGTGAATTGGAATCCCTCTGGACACGCTCGATTTCTCTGAAAGGTTTCTCCCTTTTCGCCGTCTCCGGCAGAGCCCGGTTCACTTTACTCTGCCTATTAAACCGCAACCGGGGCGAAAGGTCAAGCCTTAATATCTGGTCGGTTTCAATTGTGGATAGATCTGACGTATTTAAGAACGATCCGGAACCAGTAAAGATACGGAAAAATCCCCGAAAGTCAATAAATTCGCACTCCGGCTATACTTTGGTAATAGTCACCTCTGCGTCCAGGGCCGAGCCGCCCAAGGTTTCGAGAGCGCTATCCAGATTGGCCGCTACTTCGAGCCGGCCGGTGCTGCCGATCAGGGCCAGCAGCTTGCCCTTTTTGGCCTGGGCAT
>JAZDIG010000559.1:0-6224 GCA_043805105.1 Candidatus Glassiibacteriota bacterium
CTCGTCCAGCAGGCGCTTACGCTTCTGGCGGGTGATCGGATTCCAGGGGCCGGCGATCCGGGCCTCTGCCTTCCGGTCCGGGCCGAACTCGATAGGCGTCACCTTCCCGCCGAATTCGGTATCCCCCAGCTGTTCGCTGTAGATGTCGGTGGTGAAGAAATGATAGGTGGCCTGGGTGCCGCGCAGGTCGGGAGTGGTCAGCCCGGTCAACAGCAGGCTGTCGGCTTCGAGCCGGGTGGCCGGGAAAGACACCGGCGCTTCGAGCACGGCACTGCGGATCCCGTTCTCGGCGGCCTGGACCCAGAACGGCTTGCCCGTGCGCAGGCAGCGCGCATGGGGCTTGCCCAGCGGGATCAGGTCCCAGAGAAACTTCGGATATTCGGGCTCCGCCGCGGAGATCCGGGGAGTGTAGGTGGCTACGTCACGGCTGAGGAAATCGTAAATACCGTGTACTCCGGCTTGGCCCGACACCGAAAAGGTGGACCAGGCCACCGGCGATTCCGGGGGTATCGAGCTGGTCAGTTCGCTGAATGTACCCTCCTCGGCCAGGGCCTTCAGGTTCGGCAGGTGGCCTTCCTCCATGAACTTGCGCACCAGCCGCGGGTCGACCGCATCGTAGCCGAGGACTATTACCTTGCGGTCCAGTTGCCTGGCCGGTACGCCTTTCGACCCGCAGGACACCTCGGGCAGCGCGGCCGCGGTGGCCAGCAGGGCGCCTTTTTTCAGGAGATCGCGGCGGGAAACCACCGCCTCCCCGGCTCGTTTATCTTTATTGATTCTCTCTCTCATTCATTCCTCATGAGCTGACTGCTAAAGTGAGCCCGATCCCCGTGCTATACCATATAGGCCGCGGCAAAGCCGGTCTGGGCTGTCATCATCAACAGGTACATGTGTGTCCAGGACGGATGGTTTTCCGTTACGGCCAGGCTGTCCGGGTCGCGCAGGACGAGCCAGGCGGTGTAGAAGCCGTAAGCCGCCAGAACGATTCCCAGCCCGGCCAGCAGCACCGGGTTGCCGCTCAGCACCGGCTCGGCCACTCCGGGCTTCTCGAGCCAGACCCCGAGCGGCAGGAAAAGCCAGGGCAGCACGAAGAAAGGCGAAATCATCCAGGCGCTGCGGCGCACGCCGTAACGGATCGGCAGGGTGATGCAGCCCGCGGCCAGGTCGCCTTTCATGTCCGAATAGTCCTTGGTGGAGGAGGCGCCGAGTAGGAAGAGGAAAAATATCCCGCCGATGTACCACGGCTCGACATCGGTCGCGATCTGCGCCACGCTGCTCCAGCCGGCCACCTTGAGCAGGCAGCCGCGGGGCACCGCGATAGTCAGGTTGGCGCCGAAACAATGCCGCTTGGTGCGGAACGGCCATCCCGAATAAACGTAGGTCAGGCCGGCCGCCGCGGCCACGATCCAGAAACATTCGTGCCTGCCGCCGGGAGAAACCAGCCAGGCCATCCAGAGCGCCGCGGCGTAAAGCGCCACAGAAAATACCGCCGCGGACCGGACCGTGATCCGGCCTGAGGGCAGCATCCGCTCGGGTTTGTTGATCCGGTCGTTTTCGAAGTCGAAAATCTGGTTCAGCACGTTGGAAGCCGCATTGAGAGTAGCCGCCATCGCCGCCCCGACCGCGACAAAATAGAGGCTGCCGAGGTTGCCGGGGACAGCCAGATACCCGAAAAAGCCCAGACCCGCATGATGGGCGCTGGCGCCGATCGCGGTCACCGCCCCGCTGACAATTCCCAACAGCGGCGGCAGCAGCGTGAACGGCCGGGTAAAGCGGTAGTAACGGCCCACCGCTTCCAGAGCTCCGCCGACGGCCCGGTTCGAGTCTACCGCAGAATTGCCGCCAGAAACAAGCACAGCAAGGCTCCCAGTGCAGTGTTGAAGACGTTCATCCATTCGTTGCCCACCGCTTTTTCGAGCCTGGGGAACGAGCCGAGCACACTTTCGACCAGGGCCGCCAGAAAGGCGCTGATACTGGCCGCGGCCGCCAGGGCCACCGTACTAAGAAGGCCCACCGCCAGGCCCACCAGCGAAATGACCACCGCGGCCAGCGCGGAGGCCAGGGTGCCTTCCAGCGAGATCGCCCCCGGTGTTCCGGGCGGCACCCGCTTCAGGCTGGTCGGCAGCACTGCGGTCCGGCCGAATACTGGGCCGGCCTCGCTGCCGGCGGTGTCTGCGGCGGCCGTGGCGAAACTCGCCACGAAAGCGGCCGCCAGTAGCGTACCGGCCCCGGTGGCTTTCATGGCCGCGGCCAGAACCAGGCCCACGGCGCAGTTGGCCGCCGCATGGCGCGCCCCGCGCCTGCCCCCCTCCGCCTGCTCGGCTCCCAGCTCCGCTTTACGGGCATATCCAATCCTGGTCAGAACACTCGCCGTCACGAAAAACGCACCCAGCACGGTAAAAGCCGGCCAGCCGCCGCACCAGTAGATCGAAGTACCGACTACGATTCCACCGGCCAGGCCGCCCGGGCTGACCGTCTTCAGAAAGTAGGCGGCCAGGCCGAAAGCCACGGTGACTGCCAGCGCCTCGGCCAGAGGAAAACCGGTAACGTACAATTTCCCATGTCCTTCAGATAAATGCGGCCAGAACCAGAGCCGCCGCCAGGGGGCTGGTGACGTTGTCGTCTATCGCCAGGGGCAGGCTCTCCACGATCGCGCCGGCCACCGCGGCGGCCAGGCAGGCGAGCACTACCACGGCCGGTGCCGGCAACAGCGCCCCGGTCCCGGCTGCCGTCCACCAGACCAGCACCAGCGAAACGGCCCAGGAAGAGAGCACGTAAGCCGCGCTGCCCACCCAGGTCTTTTCTTTAGACCAGGGAATCCGCTTCCGGCCCCAGGCCCGGCCGGCGATGTTACTGACTGCGTCTCCCACCGCCAGCATGGCCCAGGCCCCGGCGGCGATGTGCAGGCGGTTGCGGAAGAGCAGGATCAGCGCCAGGATCACCAGGGCATAGGCGAGCTTGCCCACGCTCCAGCCCCGGGCCGCCTCCGAGGCCCTCACCCCCTCCCGGTTGACCCGGCCCGAGATGAAAATTCCGTAGATTGCTGCCGCGATGCAGCAAAGGACCGCCTCGGCCAGGCTCAGGTAGCGCAGCAGGAAAGCGAATCCCACTGGCAGCATGTGCTCGATCTGGCGCTTGGTTTCCCCGGTCATGAGGCCAGCCCCTGGCTCCTGATCCAGTCCACGGTCTGGCGCACACCCTCGGCGAAACTGCGGGGCGCGTAGCCGAGTCTGGAGCAGGCCTTCGAATAATCGAAAACCCAGTCCTTGCGAAATATGTCGACCACCGCGCGGGTGGTCTGCGGCGGCCGGGCGAACAGCACTGCCAACAGCTCCTCCGCCGCCCCCGCCAGCCGCGCCAGTGGAAAAGGAACCGAAAACCGGGGGGCTCTCACTCCGGTCACTTCCTCCAGCGTGGCAAAAAACTGCGCCAGGCTCACGTCCTCCCCGCCCAGGATGAACCGGTCCGGGGGCACGGCCTTTTCCAGCGCGAGCAGGGCGCCCTGGACCACGTCCTCGATGAACACGAAATCCCAGCGCGGGATACCGTCACCCAGTTTTGCCGGCAGCTTCCGCTTCATGAAATCCACCATCATCCTGGCGATCAGGTTTCCGCTGGTCAAGGGTCCCGGGCCGAACATCACGGTCGGATACAGGATCACTACCGGCAGACCGGCCCGGGCCAGCTCGATCGCCTGCAGATTGGCTTCGTACTTGGTGCGCTCGTAGTCGTTGTAATGGTCGGCCCGCTCGCAGGGAGTTTCTTCGTCTACCGGCCGGCCGTCCGTGGAATGGCGCAGGGCCAGGAAAGATGAGACGTAGATTATTCTGCCCACCCCGGCCTCCCCGGCCTCGCGCAGCAGGTTCAGGGTGGCCTCCACGTTCACCCGCTCGAACACCTCCGGCCGGCGCGCCCAGTTGGCGACGTGAGCCGCGGTGTGGATTAGCCCGTCGCAGCCGGCCAGGGCCTTCTTCACCGAAACCGGATCGGTCAGGTCGCCTGAAGCCACCCGGACGTTCGGCCCCTTGGGCAGGTTCTCTTGACCGGACGGCCGGGCGAACAGCACGGTTTCCCGGGAGCTGTCCGAAGCCAGGGCGGCAGCCACCCGGCTGCCGAAAAAGCCGTTGGCGCCGGTAACCAGAATTTTCATTCGCCGCTTCCCAAAAAAAATCCGCCTCGGCGGAAAGTTGCCTTGCGATTGAGTATAAATCTACAATCTAACTGTATAAAAATCAATCGGGAGCGCCGGTGCGCCGGAAATCCGTCAATCCCGGGTAGGGAACTCGAAAAACGCCTCGTACCACGTCCGGCCGGACAGGTCGAACCAGCCGGAGGGGCCGCCCTGGACCAGCAGGGCGGTCGACAGGGCCTCGCAGTCATCGGCGCGGGGGCCGGCCACCACCACGCGCCTGATCTGAGTCACCGGCTCGAAGGTGACTGGGTTCATGATATGGCGCACGGTGAGGCCGCCGGGCTTTGTGACCGTGTTGCGGTAGTTGGCGGAAACCGATACGGCCCGGTCGCGCAGCGTAAGCGAATCGAGCCGGGTGCGTTCGGCGCCGAAGTCTTCAATCTGGGTGGGCCAGCCCTCGGCCCCGGCCGGAGCGCCCCGGGCCAGCACCGTGCTGGTGCCCGCGCTGATCACGAAGTCCGCCAGACCCGCCTCGGCCAGGATCGCCGAACGCTGCTGGACACACCAGCCCTTGGCGAAACCGCCCAGGTCGATCAGCATGCACGGCCGGGCCAGGCGGGCCGTGCGGTTCAGGGGGTCGAGCTCGAGCTTGTCGCAGCCGGTCAGCCCCGGCACGTCCTTCACTTCCGGCGGCTCCGGACCAGGCAGCGGCGCCTCCCGGTAATAGCCCCAGGCCCGCATCATCGCGCCCACGGTCACGTCGAACAAGCCGCCGGTGAACTCCCACCAGCGCCGGGCCTCTTCCAGCAGCCGGTAAGTATCCTCGCTCACCGCCACCGGCCGGCCCCCCGCCAACGCGTTGACCCGGTTTATTTCGCTGTCCTCTGCGTAGATACTCAGCCGGCGGTCATCCTCGACCAGGGCGTCGAACAGGCGGTCGGACGCTTCCCGCATCCGGCCGCCCCAGCCCGGCGGATGGAAGGCGTGCAGCCGGAACACGGTGCCCATGATCCGCTCCAGGCCTTCGTAGTACTCGAAATCCTCGCCAGCCATAGTGTCGGTTTCCCGGAGGTTTTTTTACCGGCTCAATATACCGGCGGACTGACCTGTATTCAAGCCAGCCGACCATCCTCTCTGGCGTGGCGCATGAACGGATGTTAAAATAGAAACCGGCTTTCCCCTCGAACACATTCCGCCGGTCATACCATACAAGGAGCCGCTCCATGCCAGCAAAAGACGCTATCCGCCAAGATCACCTGTCCCAGCCCGACCGCCGGACCTTCCTGCGCACTCTCGGCGCTGGAGCCCTGGGCCTGGCCGCCGGCCTGCCCGCCTCCCGGGCCCAGGCCGTGCCCCTCGGCGCGGTACTCGATCCCGGTGCGCCTGTGCGGATCGGCATGATCGGCACCGCCGGCCACACCGATACCGTGCTCGGCAGCCTGGACCGGGTGCCGGGCGCCGTGATAGCCGCCTACGCCTTCGAAGACAGCGACTGGGAGTACAACGAGGACGGCACCCGGCGCGGCGGCTCCTATCCCCTGGACCAAAAGCGCAAGTGGGCCGAAAAACAGCGCTGGTTCGGCCCCAAAACCAGGCTCTACGAAACTTATCAGGAGATGCTGGACAAGGAAAAGCTCGACCTGGCCGCGGTCTGCCTGCCCTACTCGCGCATCCCGTTCGCCGGGGCCGCGGCCGCCCGGGCCGGCCTCCACGTAATCAGCGAAAAGCCGGTCGCCACCACTTTCGCAGACCTGGACATGCTCCAGTCGGCGGTAAAAAAGAGCGGAGTCAGGCTCACCGCCCTGTTCACCATCCGCTACTCGCCCGCTTTCTACACGATCAGGCAGGCGGTGGCCGCCGGCAAAATCGGCCGGCCGATCCTGGGCTGGGGCCAGAAGTCCTACAAATGGGGGGAGGAACGCCCCTGGTTCTACAAACAGCGGAAAATTTACGGCGGCAGCATCCTCTGGGTGGGAATCCACGCCATCGACTACATCTACTGGACCATGGGCCTGGACGTGAAGAAAGTGAGCGCCTTCCACGGCAACCTCGCCCACCCCGATTACCCCGGCTGCCAGGATCACGGCGTGGT
>JAZDIG010000560.1:0-7074 GCA_043805105.1 Candidatus Glassiibacteriota bacterium
GGACTCGGTGCTCTGCACCGTCTATTTTCGGATCCAGCGCGACGGTACGGTAACCGGGGAGAGGGTGGAAAAATCGAGCGGCGTCTCGAGTTTCGACCGGGCTGCCCTGCGGGCGGTAATCGGTTCCAGCCCGCTGCCACCGCTGCCCCCTGATTTCGGCGAATCCAGACTCACGGTTCACCTCGACTTCGAATACAGGAAGCAATGAAGCTCAACAAATGCGTACTTCCGGCAAGGCTGCTGTTATCGGTTCTTACCACCTGTCTCATATCCCAGTCTCCGGCCCAGGCCCCGCAGTCCTCTTCGCTGCCGGGAGGCGAAGTGCACACCCGGATTACCACCAGCCGCGTCCACCGGTACAAAGTGGCGGTAGCTTCCATGCCGGCCGAAAGCGCGACCCTGGCCGACAGCGTCGAGGCCACCCGCCGGCTCCGCGATCTGGTAGTCGCCGACCTGGATTTTTCGCTGAGGTTCGACTTGATCAACCGGCGGCTGGACGAGTTGAGCGTGGCCGCGCTGGGCTCCGCCAAGGGAGCGGTGGATTTCAAAGGCTGGCAAGCCACCGGCGCAGAATACCTGGTGACCGGCTCCTTTTTCGATTCGGAGCGGGGGGCCGCCGCCGAAATCCGCGTCTACGACCTCTCGCTCGCAGACCTCGTCTTTATCAAGACCTACACGGTGGATTTTGCCCGGTTGCGCCGGATCGCGCACAAGATTTCCGATGACGTGGTCCTGAACGTGACCGGTGAGCGGGGGGTCGCCTCCACCAGGGTCGCCTTCATCCGCGAGGTGGCCCAAGGGATCAGCGAGGTGTTCATCTGCGACTACGACGGCTTCGGGGTGCAGCGGATCACGACGGAGAACAACATCGCCAAGCTGCCGTCCTGGAACCCGAACGGCACCCGGATTGCCTTTACCGCCTTCAAAAATCTGTCCACCGATCCCGACCTCTACGCCCTCGACCTCCCCACCGGGCGGGTGAGCGTGCTTTATGCCGCCCAGGGTGTGGACATGGCGGCCAACTGGTGCGAGCGCAACGGGTTTCTGGCTTTTTCCAGCGGAGTGAGCGGCAACCAGGAGATTTATTTCCTCCGGCCCGGGGAAACCCGGCCGAACCAGTTGACCTACAGCTACGCCATGGATTTCGAGCCGAGCTGGTCGCCGGGGGGCGACGAGATGGCTTTCACCAGCACGCGGGCGGGCAATCCTCACATTTTTATCATGGGCGCCGATGGCCTCAACGTGCGCCGGCTCACCTTCGAAAGCCGCAACACCACTCCCCGCTGGCGGCCCTTGCCGTACGGGGACAAAATTCTGGTCACCAGCGAGATCCGGGGTATTTTCCAGACCGCCATCATCGACACCAACGGCGATAACTTCATCCAGCTCACCACCGACGGCGAGAATCGAGATGCCTCCTGGAGCCCAGACGGCCTGCACATCGTTTTCGCTTCCGACCGCCGCGGCGGCCGGGGCCGGTTCGAGATCTGGACCATGGACTGGGACGGCAACTCGCAAAGGCCGCTGGCTTCATCCTTTACCGGCGGAAAGGAGCCTCGCTGGTCGCCTTACGTCGACTGGTAGCAACTTCTTCGGCAAAATCGCGTTAACACCAATCATCAGCGAAAGAGATTGATTTTTTTTTGTGCCCGTTTTATCTTGACATTGTTTAGGATTATTGTATAATCATACGTACGTCTTACTGCGATTCGATAGAGTTTTACCAGATTCTTCCTAAACCGGATTCCGGGCGAACAATTTTTAATCTCTGTTCAGCGATAACCTCAAATCGGGGGTGATTCTGTGAATAAGAAGGTCGTATTACTGCCTCTATCAGCTTTAATGGTGTCGATGCTGATCGGCTGCCATAAAAAAGAAGCTCCGCCCCCGCCTCCGCCTCCGGCGCCACCCGTTGTCGAGAAAAAAATGGAACCCGTAAAGGTCGACAGTACGGCAATCTGGGCGAGACAGCGCGCGGAAAGGATCACCAGGGCAAAAAGCCAGCTTGCTGAGAAGAAGATTTACTTCGATTACGACAAGAGTGACATCAAGCCTGAATTCCGTCCGGTTCTGAGCTCGGTTGTCGAACTGATGAAGGAGTTCAGCGATATCAATATCCGCATCGAAGGCAGCTGCGACGAGCGCGGCACCGCCGCTTACAACCTCGCTCTCGGTGAGCGCCGGGCCAACACTGCCAAGCAGTACCTGATGGACGCCGGAATCTCCGGCAGCCGTATCGGCACCAAGAGCTGGGGCGAAGAGAGGCCTGTCGAGCAAGGCCACGACGAATCGGCCTGGTCCAAGAACAGGCGCGACGATTTCATCGTGGAGTAGCTCTTTTCGGCCGAGCCTGATTTCACAGCAGAGACTATTTCAGGATTAAGGGGGGCGGGCCGTTGGCTTGCCCCCTTAGTTCTGTCACTCGAACGGCGGCCTCCTCCCGCACGGCAGCCGGTCGCTGCTGCCGCTTCAGGGCAGCGGTCGCCCGTAGTCGCCCGTTAATTGACTCAGAGCTTGATAAAGATGTCCGATTCCGACGACAGGGGAGAGATTGTCCGGCCGCGAAGGCCCGCATTTTCCTGCGCCCTGGCGGCAAGAGTTCTCCTGCTTCCGACCGTGTTCTTGATTAGCTGCAGCGGGGCCGGCGCAGAACAGATTCAACTTCTCCGTTCGGAAATCTTCTCGCTCAGGCAGGACCAGCGCCAGCTCCAGCACGAAGTTTCCGCCATCGACAGCCTGATTCACCTGCGCGTGCAGTCGCTCGACGGATTCAGCGCCGACTTCGGCGCCGATGTCCGGGAGATCAAGCAACGTCTGGCGGAGTTCGAACAGCGGCTGAGTGATACAGAGGGCCGGATTGCACGTTTAACAAGTGCGATCGAGACGGCCGGCGCGCCAGGCGGTTCAGCCGGACAGCCGCCGGAAAAGGCCAAGGGAGCTCCGAGCGCCAAGGCCCTTTTCGACCTGGCCTACAAGGACTTTACCTCAGCCAATTATCAGATCGCCATCGAGGGTTTTGCGGACTTCCTCCAGCGCCACTCCGATTCGCCTCTGGCCCCAGAGGCCTACATGTACATCGGCAACAGCTACCAGGCGCTGAACAAGTACAGGGAAGCGGTGTCGAGCTACACTTCGATTCTCGAAAAGTATCCCGATTCCCCCCTGAACCCGGATGCGATGTACAAGATCGGGGACAGCCTGATCAAGCTGGGTGACGTATCGCGGGGCGAAACTTATTTCCAGACCCTGATTCAGCGCTACCCCGATGCCAATGCCGCCAAGCTCGCGCGCGGCAGGTTGAAGCCGTAATGCGATGTCCTTATTGCAATAATCAAGACAGCCGGGTGGTCGACTCGCGTTCGGTTAAGGATGGTTCCCTGATCCGCCGACGCCGCGAGTGCGAGGGGTGCAAGAGAAGATTCACGACGTACGAGTATATCGAAAAAATCCCCCTGATGGTAATCAAGAACGATGGGCGCCGGGAACCCTACAACCGGGAAAAGCTCAAGATGGGCTTGATTACCGCCTGCAAAAAACGCCCCGTCCGGATGGATGAGATCGACAGCCTCGTTCTCTCAGTCGAAAAGGCGATCGACCGCCTCAACGTAAGCGAAATGCCGAGCAAGAAGCTGGGCGAAGAAGTAATCAGGCAGCTTAAAAAACTCGATCCCGTCGCTTATGTCCGCTTCGCCTCGGTCTACTACCGTTTCGAGGCGGTCAGCGAATTCGAAAAGAAAATAAAGGAATTGGGTTGACCGAGAAAAGCTGGAGCTGATGCTTAAGATAGCTACCTTCGAAGGCGGAGTGCATCCGCCGGACTCCAAAGAAATCACCCGGGACAGGAAAGTCGAGCCGCTCACTCCGCCCGCGAAAGTGGTGCTGCCCCTGCAGCAGCATATCGGCGCACCGCTGGAGCCGGTGGTCGCTCCCGGCGACCTGGTCAAAGTGGGCACCCTGATTGCAAAGCCCACCGGATTTGTCAGTGTCCCGCTGCATGCCACGGTTTCCGGCAAGGTGAAGTCCGTGGGCGAAGAGATGCACCCGGCCGGAGTGCGCATGCAGTCGGTGGTGATCGAGAGTGACGGCCAGGACGCCTGGGAGGAATTTATCGCGCCGGCGGGCGACTGGAGCGCTCTGACGGCCGAGGAGCTCAAGACGCGGATTCAGGAAGCGGGGATCGTGGGGCTGGGCGGGGCGGCTTTCCCCACGCACGTCAAGCTCTCGCCGCCGGCCGGGAAAAAGATAGACACTTTTATTCTCAACTGCGCCGAGTGCGAGCCGTACCTGACCGCCGACTACCGGCAGACGCTCGAACGCACCGGCGAACTCGTCACCGGCATGCAGATGATCGCCAGAATCCTGGGCTGCGAGCGGGTGCTGGTGGCGGTCGAGACGAACAAGCCGGAGGCGATCCAGGCACTGGACCAGGCGGTCGGTGACCAGGCGGGCTTCGAGGTGGCGCCGGTCGAAACCAAGTACCCGCAAGGGGGCGAAAAGCAGCTCATCCAGGCCCTCACCGGCCGCGAAGTGCCCACCGGCGGGCTGCCCATGGACGTGGGTTGCCTGGTCCAGAACGTCTCCACCGCGCTTTCCGTATTCGATGCCGTAACCCGCGGCCGGCCGCTGCTGGACAAAGTGGTCACCCTTACCGGCCAGGGCCTGAAAAATCCCGGCAACTACCTGGTGCGGGTGGGCATGCTGGTCCAGGATTTACTGGCCGCGGTCGAGGGAGGGATCGACGAGGAGATCGGCAAGGTGGTGATGGGTGGCCCGATGATGGGAATCGCCCTGCCCGGACTGGACGTCCCGGTGCTCAAGGGCACCAATGGTCTGGTGATTTTCCGTAACCCGGTGGCGGTAGCGCCGCACCATCCCTGCATCCGCTGCGGAAAATGCGTGGACTCCTGCCCCGTGCGGCTGATGCCCTGCGAGCTGGCCCTGTTCGCCGAAAACGAGCGCTGGGAAAAGTGCCGGAAGTACTTCGCCAAGGACTGCATCGAATGCGGCTCGTGCAGCTACACCTGTCCGGCCGGCAGGAACCTGGTGCAGTTGATCCGTTACGGAAAATTCACCGTGATGAACCAGGACCGTCTGCAGAAGAAATGAGCGCCCCCGGCCGGGGCCTTTGGAACAGTTAAGCGGACAATTTCAGTAGATCAAGGCAAGTACATGTCGCCGAATTTAAACGTCTCGAGTTCTCCGCACATCTACTCCAGCGAATCCATCCCGAAGATTATGATCGGGGTGGTGCTTTCATTGGTACCCGCCGCTCTGGGCGCGGTCTATTTCTTCGGCCTGAATGCGGTGGTTCTGATCGTGATGGCGGTTGCCTCGGCTGTTGGAACCGAGGCTCTCTGCCAGAGGCTGCGCGGCGCGCCGCTGAAGATCGGCGATTTTTCGGCCGTGGTGACCGGGATCCTGCTGGCATTCAACCTGCCGGCTAATGCGCCCTGGTGGATGGCGATAGTTGGCAGCGCCTTTGCCATCACCGTGGCCAAGGAGGTATTCGGCGGGATCGGGTTCAACATCTGGAACCCGGCTCTGGCCGGCCGGGCCTTCCTGCTGGCGAGCTGGCCGACCTCGATGATCTCCAGCACCGATTTCCCGGCTCCACGGGATGGCAGCCTGTCCGGACTGAAACTGGACGCTCTCACCCAGGCGACTCCGCTGCAATTTATTAAAAACGTAATCGGGCCGTTATTGCAAGAGCCTGGCGAGGCCGGCGCGGCCAAGCTCGAAGCCGCCCATCAGGCCCTGGCCCAGATGTCCACGGCCAGCTACTACGGCAGCCTGTTCTGGGGCCAGGTGGGCGGTGTTATCGGAGAAACCTCGGCCGCGCTCCTGATTCTGGGCGGAGTTTTCCTGCTGGTCAAAGGCTACATCGACTGGCGGGTGCCGGTGGGCTTTATCGGCACGGTGGCGCTCCTGGCCTGGATTTTCGGCGGGCCGCAGGGCTATTTCACCGGTAACGTTCTGTTTCACGTGCTGAGCGGGGGGCTGCTGCTGGGTGCGATCTTCATGGCCACGGACATGGTCACCTCCCCGGTGACCCGCAAGGGCAAATGGGTATTCGCCGTAGGCTGCGGGGCGATCACCGTGCTGATCCGGATCAAAGGCGGCTATCCGGAGGGAGTGAGCTACGCGATCCTCCTGATGAACACGGCCACGCCGTTGATCGACGCCTATACGAAGCCGAAAGTATACGGAGGGAAGTGACGGTGAAGGAGATCGTGAAACTCTCCGGTATTCTGACGATAATCACGCTGGTGGCGGCCGGAGCTCTGGCGCGGGTTTTTCTGATGACTCGCGACCTGATCGCCGCGGTGGAGGCTGAGCGGGAGGAGTCCGCCCGCCGGGCCGCCCTGCCGGGCGCGGTGGCATTCAAGCCCGATACCACTGCCGACGGCTTCGTGTACTTCCGCGCCTATGCCGACCAGGAGGCTTCCGGAAACCCGGTCGGCTACGTCGGCCTGGCGCTGGGCAAGGGCTATTCGAGCCAGATACGCACCATGGTCGGCGTGAGTCCGCAGCTGGAGATCATCGGGATCAAGGTCGCCTTTCAGCAGGAAACCCCGGGACTCGGCACGCGGGTCGAGGAAGTGCGCAAGGGCGACCAGGATCCCTGGTTCCAGACTCAGTTCAAGGGCCGGACCTCCGAACGGCTCGCGGTTCAGCGCTCGGCCGACAGCAACGGGATCGAAGCGATTACCGGAGCTACGATCAGTTCCAGGGCCGTCGCCACCTCGGTGCGGGAAACTATAAAGAAAATGGGAAGCGTGCTGCGCTGACCGGGACGAAAGGAGCGGTAGTCTTGTCATCCTGGAAGGTATTCATTCGCGGGTTGTGGGAGGAAATCCCGATTTTCCGGCTGCTGTTGGGCCTGTGTCCCACGCTGGCGGTTTCCACTTCGGTCAAGAACGGGATAGGGATGGGCCTGGCCGCGACCTTCGTGCTGCTGGGATCGAATCTGGTGATCTCGCTGCTGCGCAAGGCGATCCCGAACAAGATCAGGATCCCGGCCTTTATCGTGGTGATCGCCACCTTCGTCACGATAGTGGACCTGGTGATGCATGC
>JAZDIG010000561.1:0-5693 GCA_043805105.1 Candidatus Glassiibacteriota bacterium
GGTCGGCTACAACCTCAAGATCACCGTGCGCATGTCGCCGGTGTACGAGGATTCGACTCTGACCAGCGGAGTTATTGCTTATCTGCCCAAAGGCAGCGTGGTCGGGGTCCTGACCGAACAGGATACCTGGTACAAAATCGAGTTTGGACCGGAAGAACAGCGCCAGCGGGGCTGGGTCATTTCCTACGGCGTCGAGCGCACCCATGAGCTGGAGCACATCGTCACGAACCGCGAAGACGCCTCCCGGTGGGAGGGCCAGCGGGTGAAGGTAGTGACCGGCGAGACTCTGATCCGCTCCTTCCCCTCGACTGGCGCAGATGTTCTGCTGAGAGCTTACCGGAACGAGATCTTCAACCTCGCCGGAGAGGCGGAAGATTACTACATGGTGGAGCTTTCCAATGCGGTAAAAGGATGGGTTTGGCGGGGAGACGTGGAGATTTACGTCGAGCCGAAGTATTCGCGGAACCAGGTGCAGGAAATGATTGCGGCGGCCAAGGCTCAGGACAAGCGGCTGGAGCAACTGCAGAGCCTGCTGGCCGATCTCAATTCCCGCGGCCAGAGGGTAGGCCAGGAGCTTGACGCCCTGCAGAAGCTGCAGGAAGAGGCTCTGGCCAGGGCCGCACATGCCGCCAGGCAGCAGCGCAAGTCTTTCTTCCAGCTCGATTCGCTCAAGAACCGCCTCACGCTCAACGCTGGATTTCTGCGCCAGGGATTCGGTTCGGACCTGGGCCTGGCCAATACCATGTTCAAGGGTCTCGGGTTGAATTACAAGCCGGGAGAGAGGCTTAGCTTCGAGGTGAACATGTTCAACGGCAGCCCGGCCTTGAGGCAGCCGGGCAGCAAGCAGGCGTCTCTGCCTTCGAGTCTGAGCGGGCTGGATACTCTGTCCGTGAAAGGAAAATTCTGGCAGGTCGAGGCCAGAGTGGATATCGGCGGGCTGCGCGGAGTACCGATCTTGAGCCGGATGGACAACTACCTCACCGGCGGCTTCGGCCACCTCAATCTCCAATCCACCGCGGCCGGGATCGTCTCAAATCAGTCACTCTGGGGCGCGATACTCGGCTGGGGATTCGGCAAGCGGCTGTTTGCAAAGCTGCACTTCGATCTCGGACTCAGGCTCTTTCTCACTTCCACGAATGTATCCGATGTGCGTTTTCAGGGAATGGGACTGCTGGAATCCAAGAAAGTCTTCCTCATCAACATCGGTACAGCGATCGGCATGAACTGGCAATTCTGATGCGAAAAACGAGCTACATCCTGCTGAGTGCGCTCCTGCTCGGGCTGGCCGCCTGCGGCGGCGGAGGAGACCTGGTCAACGTGGCCGCCAACCTGATGGAAGTCCAGCGGCAGGCCAATCTGACCCGCGACACCCTGAGCGGCACCTGGAAGGGTGAAATCGTCACCCCGGACGGTGTGGGCCGCCAGGCAATTCTGCTCACTTTCACCCAGCTCGCCGGCTTTTCACTGGATGGCAGTATCCTGGTGGGTGAAAACATCCGGATCGGCGGTTCGGTGAGCCGCGACACGTTCGCCCTGGCTAACGGCGTATTCGACAAAGACCAGGTGCGCTTCAACTTTTACGAATCTGCCGCCGGCCCGCTGATCCTCGCCTCCGGCAATCCGGTCCTGTTCACCGCACGGCTCAGCGAGAACACCTACATGAGCGGCGACGTGAAGGCCTCCTCCACTCTGATCGGCTATTGGGAAGCTTTCCTCGAAGAATAGCCGCACACCCCGAACGGCGGCGCCTGCCGATTGCGGAAAAGTTTTTCCACGGCTGTCCACGGCAGCTTCTCACCCAGTGTTCCCCGGTTGCCCTTCCGGTCCGGCCGATTGACACTCCTGGTCGATTTACATATAATCAACTGAATTGCACCCTTCGACAGGGGCCAGATAAACCCGATCAGGTGTGGGCCATGATTCCTGCCTCGTTCCGGCCGTTCGGCAGTTGCCTGTCCCGGCTGATTTCAGCCTGCCGGCCGGCGTTTTTGCTGGTCCTTCTCTGGTTTTCCAGCCTCCCGGCGGTCAGGCACGATCCAGGCCGGCGCGGCCCGGCCGGTCCGGATGAACCCGTTGAAGCGGAGCCGGCGGCGGCGGACAGTTACGAGCCGAACGATTCGCGCGAGAGCGCGGTCCGGTTCGAATGGCCCGCGGTGGGCGGGGAAGGCTGGGCCGAAATTCAGAGTGAAACCGCCAGCGTGGACAATCAGTTCGATTTCGATTTCTTCCATGTCGATCTGGCCGCGGGCGATTCACTGGTGGCCAGGCTAACCGAAATAGAGCTGGCCGACCCTCCGCTGGACCCAGTCCTCAGTATCCTCGACAGCGCCGGCACGGTGCTGGCTTACTCCCAGGGTTTGCTGGCGATAGTCTCGGTCACTGCCGCCTCGGCCGCCGGCTATTACGTGCTGGTGAACGACCGGGCCCTGGTCACCGGCGGCAGTTTCGGTCCAGGCGGGCCGGGACGCAGCTACCGGCTGGTGCTGCGCCGTCTGCAGCGTAACGGAGATGTGGACGGCAGCGGCGCGATCGACTACCGGGACGCCTTCTACGTCTACATGCTGGCCAGCGGGCTGCTCGACACGCTCGCGGTCTCTCCCGCCTGGCGGCGCGCCGCGGACCTGGACGGCGATGGCGTGGTGACCGGCGACATGGACGATTTCCGGATCGTTTTCCGGGCGCTGGCCTACGTGCCCGGCCGGGACCCCCGGCTTGCGGACAAGCAGAAAGCGGGAAGCCCGGCTCCGGCTCTGGCCGGCTCCGCCGCTTCCTGGCGGCTGGAGTTCGCGGACGGATCGATTGTATGGCCGGCGGCCGGCGGAGTGCCGGCTGCGGCCCCGGCCGGTTCGCTGGCAGACAGCTTCCTCGAAAACTCCCTGCGGCCGGCGGGCCTGCTTCCGCCTCCGGCCGACTTGCCCTCGGCGGCTTCCCTCAGCCAGAACCGTCCCAATCCATTCAACCCTTCCACCTCGATATCTTTCAGCCTGGCCCGGGAGGGCGGGGTAAGCCTCGCCGTTTTCGACTTGCGCGGGCGGCTGGTAAGGGTCCTGGCCCGGGGAATTCTGCCGGCGGGCGGCCACGCGGTGGCCTGGGACGGTACGGACGCTCGCGGCCGGCGGGCCGCCAGCGGAGTGTACGTTTACCGCCTGAGCGCGGGGGGAACCGTGCTTACCCGCAAAATGGTGCTGGTGAAGTGAGATCATGAAAAGATACTTAAATAAAATTGTCCCGGCACTGGTTGTCCTGCTGGCTGCCTTAAATCTGCCGTCGGCGCGGGCAGACCAGCCGCGGACGGCGAGCCTGGCCGAACAGGTGCGAGGCGCCGACCGGATTGTCCAGGCCAAGCTGACCGGCGGGCAGTGCCGTTTCGAGCACGGCCGGATCTATACCTACTACAGCCTGAGCGTGCTCGAAACGCTCAAGGGAAGCGCCTCAGCCACCGCCGTGCTGAGGGTTCCGGGCGGAGTGGTGGGCCTGGTGGCTTACGTGGTGCCCGGCGCTCCGGACTTTTACCTCAAGGAACAGGCCGTGCTGTTCCTGCTGGATGAGGGGGAGGCCTGCGAGCTGGACGGGATCAGCTCCGGAGTCTACCGGGTCCGCAACGAAAGCGGCGAGCCCACGGTCGGGCCCCTGCCGGAGTCCGCCGGGCCGCTGCTGGCCGCCGACGGCCACCTGCTGCCTCCAGGCCGGCTCCTGCCCCTTGCCGACTTCAAGGCGCAGATCTACCACCTGCTCGGCAGCCGGGCCACTCAGGAGAACCTCGAATTCCACCCGGAGGTCAAGAGGGGAGCCGGGGCGAAAGCCAAGGCGCCGGCAGGAGGGCCGGAACTGGCCGCAGGCAACGTCCAGGCCGGTTTCAGCCGCATCCTCGACCGGCCGGTCGACATTTTCTGGGATCTTTCACGGAACTATGGGCCGGTCAGGGGCGGAGTGATCGAATGGTACTTCGATCCGGACTCGATCGGCGGCAAGAGCCCGTACGGGACCACCCCCGCCCAGGTGTTGGAGGCGGTCAAATGGTCGTTCGACCAGTGGAATGCGGTGGCCACCTCCCGGATAGCCTACAAGTACGCCGGCAGCCGCACCGATATCCCGGACCACAAGCTCGACCTGGTGAACGTGATCACCTTCGCCGACAGCGAGTACATCCACGGCATCCAGAAGGACGCCATCGCCAGCGCCCGTCCGTTCGCGCTGGCGCGGCGCACGTACGTCGGCCCCGAGGGCCTGGATTTCGACCTCGACGGCCGCATCGACTTCCCGAACTTTCCGCAGGGAATCTGGGAGGCGGGCACGATCATCGACTGTGACATCCGCTGGGACGTCGGCGGTCCCGGCGCCGATCTGGACTTCGTCACCGATGACACTCCCGGCGCGCTCAGCGTGCAGGGCGTGTTCAACCACGAGCTGGGGCATTTCGCCGGTCTGGTGCACAGCCCGATCCGCGACCTGAGCTACCTGTTCTCCGGAGTCAACCACACGCCCACCATGTTCTCCATCGCCATACCTAATTCGCCCAACCGGACGCCCAACCCGATGCGCTCGCTCGAATTCGACGATATGCTTTCGATCTCGATGCTTTATCCCACCCCGGAGTTCGAATCGCAGTACGGCGTCATCGAGGGTACGGTGACCAACGGGGTGGACGGCAGCCCGGTGCGCGGCAACTTCATCGCCGTTCTCAGCGCCCCCTCCGGCAGTCCGTACCGTAACCTGAACGACGCCTACAACCGGGCCAAAACCGCTACCGGCGTCTTCACCGACCAGCAGGGCCGCTTCCGCGTGCCGGGCCTGCCGGCCGGGAACTACGTAGTGGGCCTGCAGCCGATGGACGACGATCCGCCGGGCACCAACCGGAACGCTTTCAATACCCTGGTGGCGCGTTTCGGCGATGTGGATTTCGTCTTGGACGAGTTCTACAACGGAGCTGATGAAGGCGCGATAGAATCGGACCCATACGCGGCCAGCACCGTGAGCGTTTCGGCCGGAGCGGTCAGCGGCGGCATCCAGATCGTGACCAACACCTTCGCGGCGGGACGCCGGAGCCTGAGACGTCTGTTCGGGGAGCGGGATTTCTACGTGGCCGCCAACCAGCTCCGCGTCCCGTTCAGCCCGGCTTCCAGCTCCCAGGACCTGGCGGGCCGCAAGCTCCCGCAGGTTTTCCAGGTTCCTTACCGGGTGGTGTCCGCCACCGTGGATTTCGCTTCGAATACGGCCCCGCCCGAGGGGGTGCAGGTGGTCTGGCCGCAAATCCTGCTGGCGGTTTCCGATCCCGTCAATCCCTCCCGGCCGGACCTGGGAAACCCCCTGGCGGTGATCGCCAGCTTCGCCGGGAACGGCACCTTGTTGTCCACCGATCCCCTGCCGTTCAGCTATCCCGTGACAGTGGACCGCCCGGGGGCGCTGTGGGTGGTGGTCCGCAGCCCGGATAACCGGTTCAACGCCTTTCACAACATCGATGTGCTGGGCGCTGGCCAGGACGAGCTGCAGGTGGATGAATCTTTCGTCTCCCAGGACGGCGGACAGACCTGGAAGAGCGTGATGAGCTATGGGATAAGCTGGCGCATGGGAGTGGTGGTGGAGGGCACCTCCGGGCTGGAGCCATTGGCCGAACCCCGGCTGGTGCAAGGTGACAAGCCCTCCCCGGGCGGCCCGATCCGGCTGCACTTCAGCCACGTGCGCAGCCTCAACGG
>JAZDIG010000562.1:0-10238 GCA_043805105.1 Candidatus Glassiibacteriota bacterium
GTTGACGTTCAGGCCGCGGCTGTGGAAGTCCAGCGTGCGCTTCAGGATGATATCCAGCGCCCGGCGGGTTTCGCGGTGGGTGAGGTCGGAGTCGCTGATCCGGGCGCCCCGGCCGGAATACACCAGGTGGTAGAAGCAGGCCCGGTTAATCTTCTCCACTTCGATGAAGTCGAAGATTTTTTCCAGGTCCTGGTAGTTCTGCCGGGTGAGGGTCAGGCGCAGGCCCACCCGCTGACCCACTTCCACCAGGTTGCGGAATCCCCTCATCGCCAGTTCGAACGCGCCCTTCATCCCGCGGAAGCAGTCGTTCACCTCGCCGATCCCGTCCAGGCTCACACCCACGTAAGTGAATCCGGCTTCCTTGATCTTTTTTGCGTTCCTGGCGTCTATCAGCGTGCCGTTGGTGGACAGCGTGGGCCGCAGGCTCTTGTCCACGGCATAGCGCACCAGCTCGAACACGTCCTTGCGCACCAATGGCTCGCCGCCTGAAAACAGCACCGCCGGCACTTTGAATTCGGCCAGGTCGTCCAGCAGTACCTTGCCTTCCGCGGTGGTCATCTCGCCTTTGTAGCGCACGTTCTCGCTGTCGGTGTAGCAGTGCACGCAGTGCAGGTTGCAGCGCCTGGTGATGTTCCAGACCGTCACCGGGCTGCGTTCGGCGGCGCTTCTGGGGACCCGCCGGCCGGTTTCCGCTTGCCGGCTCGAATCCACGGCCGGGGCCTGTCCGTAGCGGATGGCGTCCCCGCCCCAACTGTCACCCACCAGCAGCTTGGTAATGTCGATCATCTGTCCTCCGGAAACCGCGACCCGCAGCCTGACTACCTACCGCTCAGAACGAGCCCGCCGGGGGGAAGGTTTCAGACAGCGGATTACGTGAGGTTTGCCCGGGCCGCTCCAAACCGCTAAATTGGATGCGCCGGGTAAACTGTACGGACAGCTCCAAATTTAGCCGCGGGCCGGGGCCGTGTCAATCCGGCGGTCCGGCCGGACGCGGAAGGCGCAAGGAGGACCGACGATGGCCAGGATAGTCCGCTTCGGGGTCTCGATCGAAGATGACCTCGCCAGCCGCTTCGACCAGCACATCCGCAGCGAGGGGTATTCAAACCGCAGCGAGGCGTTGCGCGACCTGATCCGCGAGCACCTCGCCACCGAACAACTCAGCCACGACCGCACTCCGGCGGTCGGCTCGCTGAGCCTGATCTATGACCACCATCAGCACAACCTCCAGGATACCCTCAACCAGCTCGAACACGAATACCATCAGCTCGTGGTCAGCTCGCTACACGTCCACATCGACCACGACAACTGCCTGGAGGTGGTGATCCTGAAAGGTCCCAACTGCTGGATCAAGAAAGTGGCCGACCGGCTGGTCGCCACCCGGGGCGTCAAGCACGGCAAGCTGACCCTGACCGCCACCGGCTGAACTCCGGTTTCAGAAGCCCGCAACAAAAGGCATCAGCAGAAAGGAAATAACTGCGAAGTATGCCAGAATTCCGACTACAGTCCTAATCCAAGCCTTGGCTTTACCCTTCATTCCCGAATCGCCCATGATTCTTTTCTCCTTTGGTTCGTCATCGCATTCCATCCGGCATATTTTCTACCCACCCACCCTCAGCCGGATTGCCTGAATCTTGTTTAACTCTGAGAATCATTCTTTGTTACAGAAATAAATTCCCGGCTCGATCAAACTGCTATTTCCTTTGACCGCAAGCCCGAAAATAAAAAAGCCGGCGGCTGGAAAGACCGGTCGCCGGCCATCTGTGTAAACCGCTCGCCGTCAGATACGCAGAGCGGGCGTGAGGAGAACTGCCACCGAAGCCAGATAGGCGAGCATGACTCCCACTGCACTGGCGTACATGGTCAAATTCCTCATCATCCTGTCACCTCCTTCAATCCTTTGAATCCCACCATATACTCCTGTTCCGAAGTATGGAGTTTGACCATTATACAGTTCGGCTGTCAAACATCATCCGCCGTTACCGAGATACGGCTTTCTGGCTGATATAGAGAAATACACTCAAACTAAATCTGTGTTCCACCGGGAATATTTTCCGCCGAACCGGCGTTCGCGGGCCGGGCAGCCTCCACACCGGCAGTTTCCCGCCACAGATTCCGTACCCAGTGGCTAAGCGCGAGGAACAGCCCGCCGAAACACAGGAACAACACGATCCGCCAGATCGCCGCGATCCGGGAGAGGTCCACCAGGAACAGCTTGCCCACCACTACAATCAGGGTCAGCATCCCGGCCCGGCGCAGGTCCACATTCGCCAGCCGCAGGCCGGCCAGAAGCAGCGCTATGCCGTAAGCGCCCCAGGACGCACTCACCCAGGCCTGGCCCTGCGGCAGAACCGACAGCTCGCGCAGCAAGAGACCCATAAACAACACGTGCACCACCACGCGGTAGGCCAGAGTCAAATTTTTATCCTTAACCAGGAATGAGGCCGCCACGAGCGTTGCTATGGCGAACAGGTCGGCGGCGGTGCGCGCGTTCCAGAGCACGTACGCGGGATTAGCGGGCGGGACATCCGCGAAAAGGCGGACCGCCACCGCTACCGTGATAATCGCCTGAATCAGAAAGGCCAGAATCGACAGCGACCGTTCATCCAGCCGCCGGGACAGCAGATACAGCCCCACCGCCTCGGCTGCCACTACCGCCAGCAGCAGATCGCCGGAAAACCACTGAATGAACGCAACCGTGAGCAGGAACGCCGCGGTGAAAGAATGGACCGGCAGCGGCTGCCGGTATTCCCGGCCGTGAACAAGGACATGACCGGCCGCCGAAATCCCGGCTTCAAAGACGTAACCGGCCGCGTAAACCACGGCCACTCCGAACGCATACCAGCCCCAGCTCTCGTTCGGCAGCTTCCAGATGTTCCTCGAAACGGCCAATGCCAGTAGTGGAGTCATGAATGCCGCCAACGGTACAATGGCTTTTTCCGACAGCCCGGCCAATTGGCTCAGGTCGCGGCCCAGCGCGCCGCCGAATTCCGGAGCGCGCCAGCGGCCGCCCTCGGCGATTTCCCGCGCCAGGGGTATGAGCCAGAAGGCCAGCCAGCCGATCAGGATAACCGCCGTCTCCAGGACTATCCGGTCGAGACTGGAAACCTCCGGTCGCCAGTGCCCCGCCTGGCCGGCGGCCAGACAGAATACGCTCCAGCCGCTCACGGCCGCCACCACGAAGAGCGACCGCCAGCCTTTGACCAGGAAAATCACGCTCGCGCCGGCCAGCACCAGGCTGGTGTAGCCCACCAGTCCGGCCACGCTGCCGGCCCCGGCGTAGAGCATGAAGGGAGTCGACAGCCCGCCGCCGGTGCCGATCACGCTCAGGAGCGGATCGCTCACCACCGCACCCAGACCCAGGGCCAGGGCTGTCACCGCCGAAAGCAGGACGAACGCCACGGTATGGCTCACCAGGCCGTAAACCTGGAAAGCCGCATAGCCGGTGATGTACCAGGCGGCGATCCCGCCCCCGGCCAACAGCCGGCTCAGCACGGTCCGGCTCCGGCGTATGGCCAGGCCCCAGCCCAACAGCCCTGCGCCGATCGCCACCCCACCCGCCACCCGGGCCAGGGGAGTCAGCCAGCCCTGGTCCACCGCATACTTGAACAGGAAGACCACGCCGAACAGCACCAAGCCGATCCCGATCCGGCCCAGCCAGTATTCGCTGGTCTGCCAGGGAGCGGCTGGCTCGGCCGCGGCCAAAGCTGAAACGGTTGCCTGGACCGGCGCCGGCCGTTGGGCCACTGTTTCGCCGGCAAGCTTTCCGGCCGCCGGATCCCAGCGTTCTCCCGGTACCGGGACCGGACCTGCCGGGCTTTGGTCCGGAGCAAGGCTTACGAATTCGCGCCTGAGCTGACGAAGCTCGGCCTCCAGCCGCTCCAGGCGCTGGAGCAATTCTTTCCGGCTCTCTTCCCCGGTCATGGCTTTACCCTCCTTACCGGAGTACGGCATGCGATTTAGATTACTCTGACTGCTGAAACCGGAATTAACCTGGAACAAGCGAAAAAATTCATTCGTTCTTCAAATTGACCTCCAGGCAAGTCGACCTGGACTTCCTTGGGCCATCATTCCCCCGGTACATATCACGTTGCCAAGGTCTGGGGCGCAGGCGGTGGAACAGCGGCTCTGCGCAGCTTCCAGCTGGCGATGAAAAGCAGCGCCGGAATCGCATACGTAGCCCAGAAAAGGTAACTATGCGGTACGCTCAGGCCAATGAAGAAGAGGCCGCTGGCGGCGATCATGACCAGGCCGCCGGCCAGCTCCCATTTCAGGGCCGCGAGGAAACCGAGAAGCATGGCCAGATGATAGAACATGTGTATGATAACCCGTGCCGGCGGCAGTTCCGAGGGCCTGGCGAACCACTGCAGATGCTCGACAAAAAACGCCCCCCAGAAGAGGAACGCGACCAGTCCCAGCACCCTGGCGCTCCAGTGGACGACCGCCGGCAATTTCTTTTTCTCTTTTTCGATTTCCTGTTCCAGTCCGGCCATCGCAACCTCCGTGATTGAGTTGTGGAAACGACTACAGTGCTAAATGTTGGAAATTTCTACCCTTTTACCTCACCCGGTGCGTTTCATAATTCCACATTAAAGGCCATCCTGACAAACCAGTTGTTGTCCAGGTCGATTTCGCCGGTTTTGCGCCTTTCCTTAAAAATCTCGAAACGGCGCCGGAACGTCCGGCCGGCCTCGATACTCAGCTTGCAGGGGCCGGCCACCCGGAGCTTGGCCCGCGGGCCGATTGTGCCCACGGAATAGCGCAGGTTGTCGGCAACGGCCGGAGGATTCAGGCCAATTGCTTTCCGTACATTGAACCGGTTGCCTTCGACCGCGCCGGCCAGGCCGACCTCCGCCTTCCCGCCGATCCGATAAATCAATGAACCGTTGAAGGGCAGGACCAGATCGAGCTTAAAGGCAGACTGAGGCGAAGTATGAAGGGTAAGAACGGGCAGGACCGGAAAACTGAAAGTGGTGGAATAAGCCAGGCCGAGGCCGAAAATGGCGCCATCCGCCCAACTGCGCTCGATTGCCAGAGCGGCCTGGACCCGGTAATCCCCGGCGGAAAGCCCTCCGGACATATCGGAATACAGCCCATGCAGAGTGGTCAGCCAACAGCGCCACCTGCCGCCGGAGAACGAGTGCAGGGCCAGGAGCTGGTATTCGATCGCAGTCAGATTGTCCAGCCGGTTCAGTAGCAAGCCGCCAGGACCGGCTCCGCCGGTGACAACTTCCCGCCGGCTGAATTCCAGCAGTTGATAGCTCAGGCTGTTGACGATCGCAGTTTTCCCCGCCTGAAAAAGCGAAGGCACGTGGAGGCCGGCGTCCAGGGTATTGACACTGAGCTTTCCGCTCGATCCGGACGAGCTTTCGGCGAAGCTGCTCTCCGGGATGTAGAGGTTCTTCAGGCTGAAAACTTCGAACTCATTTCCAGACTTTTCCCTGGAATATGCCGGCCATACACTCGTCATTAGAAAGCAAAAAAGCGGGATAACCAGCTTGCTCTGCCGTCTCGTTGTGGCACCGGATTCCATCTCTACCTCCTGGTCTCATTAAATTCGGACCGTGGTCGGCGGCGGCGGACTGCCGGACCTGTCAATCTACTGGAAAATCAAGATAGACCGTAGCACCTGACCAGAGCCAGCCGGAAAGGCTTAAAACAGGCTGCTGATCGTCTTCTCGAAATACGCTTTTGGCCGGCCGCCCACCACCACGTCCACCAGCTTGCCGTGGCGGTCGATAATAAAGGTTGTGGGAATGCCCGAGATTCCGCCAAAGGCTTGAACCACCTTCTGATCGCCCATAACCAGAGTGTAAGACACTTTATTTTTGGCGGCAAAATTCTTTACCACTTCAATTCCACCCTGGTCCAGGGAAATACCGATAATTACCAGTCCCTTATCCTTATTAGCCTCGTAAAGCCCGACAAACTCCGGGATCTCCTCTACACAAGGTGGACACCAGGTGGCCCAGAAATCGAGAATGATGACCTTTCCCTGGAAGTCAGCGAGTCTCACTTCTTTGCCCTCCAAATCCTGAAGGACAAAATCCGGAACGGGGTTTCCGATCAGTTCCTTTGACTTGGCGCTGGTATCGCGGTAGCCCATTAGCGAACGGTAAAGGGCCACGGAGCGCACCAACAATATTGTTGGCAGATTGGGCGGTGTGGAAGAGATCTTCAAAATACCGCTCCACCAAGCCGAATGAGGGAAAAAGTCCGCCACGTATGAGTTTTGACAGTCCTGATAACAGAAAGCGAGTGCGTAATCACTCATAAACCAGTCCTCACCCATATTCAGGTTGTCAGGGTCGTCAGGATCTGCCATTTGCGCGGTAGGACTGATTCCCATTCTGGCGTAAATGGTGAAATTACCTTTCAGCCGGCAATCCTCCCAGACACTGGATACCCGTAAGGCGCCTACTGCCTTACGGGTACCTGGCATGACGCCGCGATACACGTGGTACACACCGTCCGTCACTCTCCAGTTTCCGGCGCTGTCCGGCGTCCAGCCATCCGTGTTGCCGTCATCGAAGTTGTCGCTGAACTTGACCGGCAACCTTCCCGGCTGCCGCCCTGTATTGGGAGGCGCGTAAGCCGGCTCAGCACCGTTAAGGAATTCGTCCGGAGCCAACACGCGGCTGGTCAGACGGATCTGATCCACTGATAGGAAAGCGGCATTCGAACGGTAATTGATCAAATCATGACCAGAGCTTTGACCGATACTCAAAATACCTTTAACCAGGTTTGCCTTCCCCCAGCGCGAAAACAGCGTATCACACACTTTCTCGCGATCCAGGTACATCTTATAGTTGACTCCGTCACGGACCAGAGCGACATGATGCCACTTATCATAAGTAAACTCAGGCCCCTCAACATCTAAGTTTCCTGGGGCCCAAATGCTAAAACTCAAAAGGAGTTTGCCTTCACTATTCTCTTGAACAAATACTCCGCCGCGCTCACGATCCCAGTCGGTATCTCGAGGTTGCTCCGGCTGCACGATTTTTCCAAGGTTCGCCGGGTTGTTATTCCCCTGAATCTGCATGAACAACAATGGAATGCTAAAGCGTGAGCCAGCCTGCAGCTTGTGACTGGACGGCACCTTGAAAAAGCCCTCCAGGGTGTACTGGCTGCTGTATTGAACGCTGTAAATTCGAGCCGCCCCGATCCAGGAAGACCAGCTCTTGTTACCGGATTTCACTCCATCTCTGACCCACTCACCGCTTTTGTAACCCCAGCCTAACTCGACTTCCCCCCAGTGTTTTCCGTCGGCGCTGTTAATCAGGTTTCCGCTGCCTTCATTGAAAAAGAACGTGAAATCCTTTTGATCAACCGGGCCGGCCCATTCGGATGGAGGAAGCGCCTGGTCCGAGACGCTGATTTCATCAAGAGCCGGGCCGCAATCTCCAGGGTGTGAGGTAATCGCTATCTTTCCGCTGTTAAACATCCCGGCAGCGGTCGTGTCTCTGCCCTGAAAAACAATATGGCCCTGCCGTTTTACTGTGATTACCTCTCCATAGCGTGAGATCTCAATATCCACAAGATCCTGTATGTTATATCCCATGTCTTGTCCGACAACCGGGACGTCTAGATAGTCTCCGGAAATGGTCGAGGGCAAAGGAGAGCATGCCAGTAAAAAAGCGAAAGCTAATAAAGTGAATTTCAACGATTGCGGGCTAAACATTTTGATCTTTGATTTAGAGATGTTTGGGAGCCTCGAGATTTTAAGCGAATTCATCCGGGCCGTATTAATCAGTGTGCGCCCGTTCATAACCTGCCGTGAATGTCCGGAAATCCTGGTGGTAAACATGATCCACCTCCTGTATACATTAAAATCGGTTAGAGCATCCGATCGAGCTGACTTGAAAAACCCGGTTAAGCGTGTGCGGATACTTTGCACCTCCCTGATGCAGAAAAAAACCATATCCGGGAATCTTACTCCCAGGGAGTTGAGTTTCATCTATAGGCTCCTCCGCTGGCTGGTTTCGAATGAAGGAATTCTTTTCAATTGCCTGATCCAGTGTTCTCTGTTCATGAATGTCTACCTGAGTATTGTTTATACTCTGACTGTTTATATATTAACATTAGTGACAAAAAATCAGCCCTTCTTTCCAGTTATTCGATTCCTTTCTCCCCTGCGTTACTTTCCCCACCCATTCATCAGCTGTCTGATTCTCTCAAGCAACTCCGCCAGCAGCCGGTACTCGGCTTTGGTCATCCCGGCCATTATCTCATCGATTCGCTTAAAATAGGCCTGGCCGGCTTGTTCGAGAACGCTTTCGCCCTCGGCGGTCATCTCCACCAGGTTGACCCGCCGATCCTCGGAATCGGCCGTCCTTCGCACCAGGCTTGCCTTTTCCATCCTATCTACCAGACCGGTGATATTGGATCGATTGACGAGCATCATATTGCCCAGGCTGGTCTGGTTGATCCGGCCGCCCTCGGACTGGAATTTCAACAGCATGAGCACGTTGAACTGGGCTTCCGTAATCCCGAACGGACGGAACAGCCTCATCCCCTCTTTATTGAGGAGCGATCCGGTGAGAACGATGTTCAACAAAGCCTCATGACCCTGATGATCCAGCGGATTTCTGAAACCCAGCTCTTGTTGCAAGCTCATTTCCCCCCTCCCTTTAATGTTTACATATCAACAATACACTGCTGAATAGTATTTGTCAAGTCTTTTTTTTTAAAAATTTTCTGTAGGTGGAACCGGGCCGAGGGAGGCAAACGTATCCGTTACCTGCCAACCACTCCAATCGCCCTGATACCGGGGGTCGGGCTAATTATTTAGCGGCCCGGGCTGGTTTTTCCAGCCCAGGAAGGCCCACATCCCTCTCAGCGCCCGCTTTCCTTCAGCCCGGTAGGAACAGAACAGCTCGTTATGGCAGACCGTGCAATAGCCGCTGATATGGAGATTGGCTGGCTGGATACCGAGCGCCAGGGCCCGGGCGCCCAGGATGGCCCGCAGGTCGGCGGTGATCCTGCCGCCCTCATCCGCGATCCCCGCGCCGGCTGCCACTCGGCCCAGCGCTTCGGCCACCTCCGGGCCCACCTCGTAGCAAGTCCCGCAGACCGCCGGACCGAGATAGACCTCAAAGGCCGATAAAGAGGAGCCGGTCAGTCCGGCCAGCCGGGCAATGCCGCTTTCGATCGCCCCGGCCACGGTTCCCCGCCAGCCCGCATGCACCAGGGCCCAGGCCCGGCGTTCCGGGTCGAGCAGGAACACCGGCACGCAGTCGGCGACTGTCAGCAGGCCCAGCACGCCCGCCTCGGCAGAGGCCACTCCGTCCGCCTCCGGCACCTTTTCCTCCGCCGGCAGGCAAGACGCCTCGACCACCCGGTTGCCGTGCACCTGCTTTATGCGGGGAGCGGCCCGGAAACCCTCCCGCCGGAAACGGCCGGCCACCGCCTCCCGGGTCACTCCGCCGGCTTGCGCCGCCGGCCTGACTGTCACCCCCTGAACCAGTCCGGGGTACTTCAGCCACGGTTCGAAAACCAGGCTCCTGAAACCACCGCTATCGATTATCTTCTCCAGCTCTACTCCCCCGCGACTATAAACCGGGATTATCTTGAAGCCCGCCGGGCACTCCAGGCCCGAACCCTGAACGACAAAAAACCCCGGCGCCGGCCGGGGCGATACCTTCACTTGCTTTTGATCCGTATTTCAGTCCATGAACAGGTAAGGCCCCCATTTTTCATGGTTGCGGGGATGGTAGTAGCGGATGAAAGAATAGAAGGCGGGCCGCCGTGGCCTGGACAGCAGCCGCATACCGGCGTCTTCGAGAGTGCGGTTGCCCTTGCGGTTGTTGCAGCGGGTACAGGCGGTGACCAGGTTTTCCCAGGTGTCCTCGCCGCCGCGCGAGCGCGGGACGATGTGGTCGGTGGTCAGCTCGTCATTGGCGGTGCCGCAGTACTGGCAGTGGAACTTATCTCGGCGCATGACATTGCGGCGGTTGAGGGCCACCGAACGGCGGTTGGGCTGGATATAGATGCGCAGTCTCACCACGCTGGGCAGGGGATAGCGGCGGGAAACCGTACGGACGAACTGGCTTTCCTCGTACTCCACCACTTCCGCTTTGCCGCACATGATCAGCACCAGCGCCCGCCGGGCGTGGCAGACGTGAAGGGGCTGGAAGCTGCTGTTCAGGACAAGTACGTTGGCATTGAGCATGGTAGCCGCCTGTCGACTCAAAAAGGCGACGTGGAGTCAAGCGCGCGCCGGGAGAAATCACCACTGCTGG
>JAZDIG010000563.1:0-11534 GCA_043805105.1 Candidatus Glassiibacteriota bacterium
TGAAAATCAACATCTTGACCGGAAAGCGAGGAGACCTCCAGATGGCGAGCCTCACCTACTACGGACACTCCGCTTTCGGTATCGACACCGGCAGCCACAAGGTGCTGATCGACCCGTTCATCTCCGGCAACCCGCAGGCAAAAATCAGCGCGGACCGGATCGACTGCGACGCGATCCTGTTGACCCACGGCCACGGCGACCATATGGGCGATACGATCTCGATCGCCCGGCGCTGCGGCGCCCTGGTGGTGACCACCTACGAGCTGGCCGGCTACCTCGACAGCCAGGACGTCAAGAACCACCCGATGCATATCGGCGGCTGGCGGCAGTTCGATTTCGGCGCGGTCAAGCTTACCCCGGCCTTTCACGGCGGCGCGGTGGAGGGAGCCAGTATCACCTGCGTGCCCTGCGGCTTCCTCTTCTTTTTCGACGGCCGCTGCCTCTATCATCCGGGCGACACCAGCCTCACTATCGAATTCGAGCTTATCGGCCGGATGAACCGGATCAGCACGGCACTGCTGCCGATCGGCGACAACTTTACCATGGGGCCGGACGATGCGGTGGAGGCGGTGAAGATGTTGAAACCGAAAGAAGTGATCCCGATGCATTACAACACCTGGGAGCTGATCGCCCAAGACCCGCAGGTTTTCAAGAAACGGGTGGAGAGAGAGACTTCGACCAAAGTCAGGATAGTCGAACCGGGCCAGACAGTCCAGCTCTGAACCGGGCAAGTGAAAAGGAAACCGATGGCGGAAAAAACCATATTCGACCTGAGCGTGGCGGGCCGCAGAGGGGTGAGCCTGCCGGAGTGCGACGTGCCGGAGAAGAACCTGGAAGAACTTCTTCCGGCCTGGGCCCGCCGGAAAGAGGAAGCCAGTCTGCCGGAGCTTTCGGAGGTGGACGTGGTTCGGCATTTCGTCCGTCTCTCCACGCTCAACTACCACGTGGACAAGGGCCTCTACCCGCTGGGCTCCTGCACCATGAAGCACAATCCGAAGATCAACGAGGCCACGGCGCGCCAGGTGCGTTTCGCCGGCATTCACCCTCACGCGCCGGAACGCACGGTGCAGGGAGCGCTCCGGCTGATGAGCGAGCTGGCGGGCTACCTGGAAGAGATTTCGGGGATGAAGCGGGTGTCGCTGCAGCCGGCGGCCGGGGCCCAGGGCGAGCTGACTGGCATGCTGATGGTGCGGGCTTGGCACACAAAGCAGGGCCGGCCGCGCTCCAAGGTGATCATCCCGGACAGCGCCCACGGCACCAACCCGGCCAGCCTGGCGATTGCGGGCTACGAGCCGGTGGTGCTGGCCAGCGGCGCAGACGGCCTGGTGGACCTTCAGGAACTCGAGCGGCTGGTGGACGAGGAGGTGGCGGCGCTGATGGTGACCAATCCCAACACGCTGGGCCTCTACGAATTCAACCTCCCGGCCGCCGCCGAAATCCTGCATCGCGCCGGGGCGCTCCTCTACATGGACGGCGCCAACCTGAACGCCCTTCTGGGCCGGGTCAAGCCGGGCCGTCTGGGCGTGGACGTCATGCACTTCAACCTGCACAAGACGTTCAGCACCCCTCACGGCGGCGGCGGACCGGGTTCGGGGCCGGTGGGCGTGAACGAAAAGCTCGAACCGTTCCTGCCCGTGCCGCTGGTGGTAAAGAACTCCGACGGCCGTTACGGTTTCGACTGGGACCGGCCGGATTCGATCGGCAAGCTGCACGGCTTCCTGGGCAATTTCGGGATGCTGGTGCGCGCCTGGGTCTACATCCGGATGCACGGGGCCGAGGGCCTGAAGCGGGTGAGCGAGATGGCGGTGCTGAACGCCAACTACGTGAAGAAGCGGCTGACCGGCGCGTTCGACCTGCCCTACGAAGGCGACTGCCTGCACGAATGCGTGTTCAGCGGCGACCGGCAGAAGGGGCTGGGGGTAAGGACGCTGGATATCGCCAAAAGGCTCCTGGACTATGGTTTCCACGCGCCCACGATCTATTTCCCGCTGATCGTGCACGAGGCGCTGATGATCGAGCCGACCGAGACTGAAAGCCCGGAGACCCGGATGCGTTCTGCGAGGCGCTGTTGGCGATCAGCCGCGAGGCCCGGGAGAACCCGGAGGCGGTAATCAATTCGCCGGTGACTACGCCGGTCGGCCGGCTCAACGAGGGCAAGGCGGCCCGGGAGCTCAACGTCTGCTGCCCGATCCTGCTGTCTGTGGCAGGCGCCTCCGAGGGCGATTGAGATTCAACTCGAAGAGTTCCCCGGCGAACGGCTCGTCACGCGGAATGAAACAACTGGGCCGGCGGGGTCGCCGGCCTTTTTATCACGGAGGATCATGGATCAAGTCCGCTGGCGTTTCATAGCGAGCCCGCCCGGGGAAGCGGCGTACAACATGGCGCTGGACCGGGCGCTCCTGGCCGGAGTGGCATCGAGAGGATTCCCGCCAGTGCTGCGGGTCTATTCCTGGCAGGGGCCCTCGGTGAGCCTGGGCCACAACCAGGAGGCGGCGCGGGAGCTGGACCTGGAGCGCTGCAGGCAGTCGGGCATCGCAGTGGTGCGCCGTCCCACCGGCGGCCGGAGTGTCTACCACGACCGGGAGCTGACCTACAGCCTTTGCGGGCCGGGCCGGAGCGACCGGCTGGGAAAGAGCCTCGAAGAAACCAGCCGTCTGATCGCCGGGGCGCTCCGCGCCTCGCTGGCGGTCCTGGGAATCGATACAGATGAGCCTGTGCGCGGCCATTCTTCCGGACGAGAAGCGGCGGGATTACGCAATCCCTGTTTCAGCAGCGCCTCGCGCTACGAAATTTCAGCAGGCGGCCGCAAACTGATCGGCAGCGCTCAGCGGCGCACAGCCGGCGGCCGGGCCTTCCTGCAGCAGGGTTCGGTGCTGATCGGCAACGGCCAGGCGCGGCTGGCCGAACTGGCGCCGGGAGAGCTTTCAGCTGAAGAACGAAGCCGGCTGGGCCGGGTGCTGGCCGGCCGGGTCTCCTGCCTGGAGGAAGCCTCGGGTCGGGAGATTGCATTTACCGAGGCGGCCGAAGCGTTCAGGGACGGATTCGCGGGCCTTTTCAGTTGCGCAGCGGAGGAAACCGAGCCTTCGGACTGGGAGCGGGAGCTGGCGGAAAGAATCCTGGGTGAGGGTTCCGGCAGGGTGGAGTAAGCGGAGGAAAGAGCGAGTGCGGAATCCTCCCACTTATTTACAGTATAGACTTTTCTTTATAAGTTAGAGTAAACAGGGCTGTCAATCCTGGTCAAAACCTTGTAATGCCCCGCTGAAATGAGTAATATCTTTTTGGAGAGGCCGTGTCCTGAAATGTATTTATTTTAGAATTTAACTGCCAAGGTCTAAAAAATGTATCCACGACTAACGTCATTAACTATAAAAAATTACAAAAGCATAAATAGTGCAAGAATTACCTTAGAGCCGCTGACAGTTCTAGTTGGCCCCAACGGTGCTGGTAAAAGCAACTGCGTTGATGCTCTGGCTTTCATCCAACAATCGCTTTCAGGATCAGTTGAACTTGCTTTCAAGAAAAGAGGGGGGATAGGGGCGGTTAGAAGAAAATCGCTGGGACACCCGACTAATATTTTTTTAAGTCTCACTCTTCTATTAAACGAAAATCTTAAGGCTTACTATGCCTTTGCAATATCCGCAAAGACAAATAAACATTTCAATATAGCGAAAGAGGTTTGCATTGTTTACGACACTAAAAGAAATATTAAGCATATTTATGGAATCAAGAATGGAGAGTTTCGGATACCTATTCCCGGAGTAAGAGCTCAAATTTTCCCCGATAGACTTGGACTAATAATAGCCTCAGCGACAGAAGAATTCAGACCTGTTTTCGATTTCCTTTCCTCAATGCGATTCTATTCCATTGAACCGAACAAGATAAGAGAGTTGCAAGAGCCTGACATGGGCTACTATTTAAACAAAGACGGCAGCAATGCATCAGCCATTCTGAAGAAAATTATCGACTCCGATACTGGAAACGTCTTATATGAAAAAATATGTAATTTACTCGCAATTATTTCCACAGGTATATCTTCCGTTGAATACAACTCCACCGGACACAAGGAGACTCTGACTTTCAAACAGGATGTAGGGGCAAAATACCCTTGGAAATTCGATGCGCTTAATATGTCGGATGGTACGTTGAGAGCACTCGGTCTTTTGCTTGCCGTATATCAGCAAGGTTATAATCCGCTCATTGCTATCGAGGAGCCGGAAGCGACAGTCAATCCCGCAGTTGCAGAGACTGTTTTCCAGATACTTTCGGATGCTTCAAAATTTAGGCAAATATTAATAACCACTCACAGCCCGGACGTTTTGGACCAAAAGGATCTTCGCGAAGAACAAATTAAGGTTGTCACGATGGATAGGGGTAAAACGATTGTTTCCAATATTTCAGAAGCAAATAGACAAGCAATCAAAGAAAAATTATATACACCGGGTGAGCTATTAAGGATCGGCGAGTTAAATCCTCCGGATTAACGATTATTATGGCGAATCTCGTACCAATTGTCGAAGGTCAATCAGAGGTGGAATCCGTTCCTATTCTATTGAGAAAAATATCCGATTCGATTCAAACTTACGATGTCAATATTGTAAAACCTTTCAGAGTAAAGAGAAACAGGGTAGTTAAAGCGGGGGAGATCGAAAGGGCGGTTAAGCAGGCAATCCGTTCGAGAGATAATATTGGCGCAATAATCGTAATATTGGATGCTGACGACGATTGCGCCAAAGATCTGGCTGCCCGGCTCAAGCGTAGATGCGGGACCGTTACCGGTTTACCGGTTTCCGTTGTAATAGCGGTCAAGGAATATGAATGCTGGCTGCTCGGGGCCAAAGAATCGCTGCGCGGGATAGCCGGGATAAAAGGAGATGCTTGCTGTCCGCCAAATCCAGAATCAATTCGAGGTGCTAAAGGAAAGCTTTCGCAGAACATGGGTTCGCAAAGCTATGTAGAAGTAATCCATCAGCCGTCCTTTACCGCTCAAATGGATATCGGTCTTGCCCGTCAAAATTGCCCATCCTTCGAGAAATTATACAGGGAAGCCGGATCACTGTTGTCTCAAGTGAGCGGCATTTAGTATCGTTAATATTCGACCTCTGACCCTCATGAAAATCCGAATCCACCCCTCGATCCTGAACGCGAACCACGATGACATGCAGGCCGAGTTCGACCGGATTTCGGCTGCCGGCGTGGAGGGAGTGCATCTGGATATCATGGACGGCCGCTTCGTCAGGCCGGTCACGTTCGACATCCCGACAATCGAGCGCTACGTGAAGATGAGTCCGCTGGAGTTCGACGCCCACCTGATGATAGTCCAGCCGGAGAAGCACGTGGACGAGTACGTCCGGGCGGGAGCCTCCCTGGTCAACTTCCACCTGGAGGTGACTTCCGACCCCGCGGCGCTGATCGACTATCTGCACGGCCGCGGTGTCAAGGCCGGGGTGACGATCAACCCGAACACGCCGGTACAGGAGATGATCGGTCTGGCGCACCGGGTGGAGCTGGTGCTGTTCATGAGCGTATATCCGGGCTACGGCGGCCAGAAGTTCATCCCGGAAGTACTGGACAAGGTGCGCGCTTTCAAGCGCCACTGCGTGTCCCGCGGACTCGATCCCCTGATCCAGATCGACGGCGGGATCAACCTCGAAACCGCGCCCCTGGCCGCCGCCGCCGGGGTGAACACGCTGGTGGCCGGCACGTTCATTTTCCGCAGCGGGGATTACGCCGCCGCGATCGGCGCCTTGCGCCAGGCGTGCGCGGACGTAAAGCCGGATTACTAAAAGGGAGGATTCGGATGGAGGGGAAAGCGAAAAAGGTTTCGGGTGAAGTCGTGTTCGAGGGCTTGCGATTCGACGTGCACGTAGACCAGGTGGTAGAGCCTTGGGCAGACAGGCCGGCCCGGCGCGATTGGGTGAGCCATCCGGGGGCGGCGGCGGTGGTGCCGGTCCTCGACGATGGCCGGGTGGTGCTGGTCCGCCAGTACCGCTACGCCAGCGGCGGGTTTCTCTGGGAGCTGCCCGCCGGAGTGCTCGACCACGGCGAGGACCCGGAGGCCTGCGCCGGCCGCGAGCTGGAGGAAGAGGCCGGCTGGCGCGCCGGCCGGATCGAGCGGATCGGGGCCCTGCACACCTCTCCCGGATTCAGCAACGAAGTGATCCAGCTCTACCTGGCCACCGGTCTTTCAGCCGGAAAGGCCAACCCCGATCCGGGCGAGCACCTGGAGGTGGGTATTTTCAGGTTCGAGGAGGCCCTGGCGCTGATCGAGCGGGGGGAGATCACCGATTCCAAGACCGTGTCCGGGCTGCTGCTGGCCGCCAGGAAAATCGGAAAATGAAAACCTGCGGAAGGAAAGTCCGATGACCGAGCCGATCGAACAGTACCTGCGCCTGGGGATCGTCCATTTCATGGCGTTCCCGGAGACCGTGCGGGACGAGGGTCTTCTGCTGCCCACGCTGGAGAAAGTAGCGCTCGACCCTCACTTCCGGGCGGTCGAGCTTCGGCTGGTCCAGGATGAGAAGCGGCTGGGGCCGGTCAAGGCCCTCTTGACCACCGCCATGCTCGACCGCGGCCTGGCAGCTCAGCCCGCGATCCTCGGCGGCAGGCTCGACCCCGGCACCTCGAACGACTCCCTGCGCCGGCGCACCCTGGAACTTCTGGAACATCACGTGGACCAGGCCGTGGAGCTGGAGGCCGAATCGGTGGCCATGCTTTCGGGGCCGGACCCCGGCCCGAAAGATCGCGCCGCCGCGCTCGAACGCACCGCCGACCTGATCGCGGAACTCTGCGAATACAGCCAGCGGCGGAACGGCCCCCGGATAATCTGCGAAGTGTTCGACCGGGAGGTGGACAAGAAGGCGCTGGTGGGCCCGTCCGACACCGCGCTTCATCTCTGCGAGCTGGTTTTCGCGCGGGGGGTGCAGAATTTCGGGCTGTGCGTGGACCTGAGCCATCTGCCGCTCCTGGGGGAAACGCCTCAGCAGGCTATCGAGCCGGTGCAGGACTACCTGGTGAGCGCCCATCTGGGCAACTGCGTGCTCCGGGAGGGCCATCCCCTGTACGGCGACCTGCACCCCGGCTTCGGGACGCCGGAGGGTGAAAACCGGGTGGACCAGACCCGCGATTTTCTTAACGTGCTGAAAAATATCGGCTTCCTCAAGCGCAAGAACCCGCCGATAGTGAGCTACGAAGTGAAACCGGCGGCCGGCGAAAAGAGCGAAGTGGTGATAGCCGCCGCGCACCGGGTTATGCGAAGGGCCTGGGCCAAGGCGTAAAGGCCGAAAGAGAGAGGCAATGAAGGAGAAAGTGCTGGTGACCCGCAGCCTGCCGGGCCGGGCGGTCGACAGGATCGCCGAAAGCTGCGAGCTGACAGTGAACCCTTACGACCGGAACCTGACCGGCGGGGAGCTGGTGCGGATGGCTTCCGGCTGTGCGGGGATCCTGTCCATGTTGACCGACAGCCTGGACCGCTCGACGATCGAAGCCCTGCCCGGGTTGCGCGTGGTGAGCAACTACGCGGTCGGCTACAACAATATTGACCTGGCGGCAGCGGCCCAGCGTGGGATCGTGGTGACCAACACTCCGGGCGTGCTCACCAAGGCGACGGCGGACGTGACCTGGGCCCTGATCCTGGCTGTGGGCCGGCGGATAGTGGAAGCCGACCGTTTCACCCGCGAGGGGCGTTTCAGCGGCTGGGCGCCGGAGATGTTCCTGGGCCTGGACGTCCACGGCCGCACGCTCGGTGTGATCGGCCTGGGCCGGATCGGCCGGGCGGTGGCGCGCCGGGCCGCCGGGTTCGACATGGAAGTACTCTATTACGACCGCTCGCGCAAGCTCGAGGCGGAAGAACAGACCGGGGCGCAGTATGCCGGCCTGGACGAACTGCTGGCCCGGTCGGATTACGTGTCGATACACGTTCCGCTTCTGCCGGAAACCTATCACCTGATCGACAGCCGGCGGATCGGGATGATGAAGCCGACCGCGTTCCTGATCAACACCGCGCGCGGGCCGGTGGTGGACGAGAATGCGCTGGTGGAGGCGCTCAAATCCGGCCGGATCGCCGGGGCCGGGCTGGATGTCTACGAAGAAGAGCCGAAGCTGCACCCCGGATTGACCGGCCTGGCCAACACCGTGCTTCTGCCTCATATCGGCAGCGCCTCGACCGCCACCCGGATCCGGATGGCGGAAATGGCCGTGGAGAACCTGCTGGCTGCGTTGGCCGGCGACCGGCCGCCTCACCCGGTGCCGCTTCCGGAGATTCAAACCAAGGAGCCTTAGTGAACCGGAACGCTGAAGACCAGCCCGAAAGCCGGCGGCCCTCCGCGGCCAGCCGCTGGGGCCGCTACCTGGCCGGCTACGCCCTGGCAATCGGCCTCTGGTGGCTGGGCAGCGCGCTGGACAATTACTATATCCGGCTTTTTGGGGCCATAATCGGGATGGGGACGCTAGTTTTCGGCAGTATGCGGGTGTTTGGCAGGAGATGAGGTTTTCCCCGCCCCACCTCCAGCCGGGAAGCCAGAAGGCAGAAGCCAGAAGCCAGAAGGCTACACCCGGCCGCCAGCCAAGGTTGTCAGTAGTCAAATGACAGAAGCCGGAAGACAGAAGTCAGAAGTCCGCTCCGCCCACTTCCACACCGGAAGCCAGAATTCAGAAGACAGAAGGCTACACCCGGCCGCCAGCCAAGGTTGTCAGTAATCGGTAGTCAGTAGTCAAATGACAGAAGCCGGAAGACAGAAGCCAGAAGACCGCTCCGCCCTCTCCCTCATTTCCACTTTGTCACTTTGTCACTGTCTTTTCACTTTGTGCCTATGTGCCTCTTTGACTGCCTCTGCCATCGTCACTCCTGCCGACTCTATTGATGAATCCGGACGTTCGATGTAGAATTCAGCAGTCAGTCGACCCGCGCAGCAAATAACCTTCACCCGGACCGAAAGCCATGCCCGCCGGGAAAACAGCGAACGCCCTGCTGATCGCAATCGCCCTGCTGACAGCCTGTTCGGCCGGCCGGCCATCGAAAGAACTTTCATCGGCAGCTTATTTCCCGCCGGCGGAGTCCATGGGCGGCTGGCGCAAGAACACGGACTCCGCCTTCGTCCGGTCGCTCGGGATCGACCCGCAGGCCCTGGAAGAATTCGGCAGCTACAACCTGAGCGTGCCGGCCGGCGACTGGAAGCCTTACTCCGACTACGCCGGCACTATCGTAATCAAGGACGGCTGGATAGTCGGCGAGTGGTACAACGTGCCGGAGGCCAGGGACTTCATGACCTACCTGTCATCCAACGGCAAATCGGTGGCAATCGCCTGTTTCGGGATAATGGCCGGGGACGGCCGGCTGGGCCGGATTCCCTTCCGGATCGATGAAAACAGCCGGGTCTACGACCCCCGCTGGCTGGCGCAGGGGTTCCCGCTGTCGGACCCGCGCAAGGCGGAGATCACATTCGAAATGATTTTCCGGCACAGTTCGGGAATCTGCCCGGAGCGGGATTCCGCGGGGGGTGAATACGAACAGGGCCGCAATGCCTGGAGCGATTACACGAGCTGGATCGTGGGCCGCGACCCGAAGTGGCCGGTGACTGGCAGGCTGGTGTTCGACCCGGGCCATCCGGAGCAATGGGCCGGCGCCGACAGATGGGGCATGGTGGATGCGGCCTATTCGAGCGTCGGGTTCGGCCACGTGGGGCTGGTTATCACCAATGTCTACGGCAAGCCGGCCCACGAGTACCTCCGGGAGCGGCTCTGCGAGCCGATGGGCTATTCGGGGATCGATTTTCACGCTCCGCCCTCGGACAGTATCCGCTGGTTTTCGGCCGGGGGCCTGCGGATGACTCCCCGCGACTACGCCCGTTTCGCCTGGCTTTTGCTCAACGACGGCCGCTGGGGCGACAGCCAGCTCGTGCCCTCGGACTGGATCCGGCGTTTCCGCAGCGCGTCCTGTTATCCGAACATCCTTTCCAACGCGGAGGGGGTATTCGTCAACAAGCTGCCCGCTGACATGTTCCGGATCGCCGGCAGCGGGCTCAACTGGGCTTTCATCGTCCCCTCGCTCGACCTGGTGGCCCTGCGCACCGGCCGGGTCAACAACGAGAGGTGGGACCAGGTGCAGGCCGGATTCCTGGAGAAAATGGCGGCATTCATTCAGTAGAAACCATCGGTTCAACGCAGGGGCGAGTTTGAAACCCGCTCCTGCGGGAATTTATGATTTATCCAAGATAAAAACAGGAGGTTTCCAATGGCAGGCAAGGTCAAGGTGGGAATAATCGGTTCGGGGTTCGAGGCGGACATCCACGCCGCCGCGTTCAGGATCATGCAGGAGGAGGCCGAGGTAGTGGCGGTGGCATCCCCCACCGCGGGCCACGCCGAACACCTGGCGAAAAAGTTCGAGATCCCTCGCGCATTCACCGACTACCGGAAAATGATCGCGGAGCGGGATATCGAGATGGTGACAATCACCGCGCCCAACAGCCTGCACTGCCGGCTGACCGAGGAGATCGCCGGCGCGGGCAAGCACGTGGTCTGCGAAAAGCCGCTGTGCATGAATATCGAGGAGGCTGAACGGATGATCGAGGTCTGCCGCAGGCAGGGGGTGCTGCTCCTGTACGCGGAGGAACTCTATTTCACGCCCAAGTACGTCAAGGCCAAGGAGATGGCGGACCAGGGGGCGTTCGGCAAAGTGCACCTGGTGAAGCAGAGCGAGAAGCATTTCGGGCCGCATTCGCCCTGGTTCTGGGACGTCGAACGGTCCGGGGGCGGGACGCTCATGGACCTGGGCTGCCACGGGATCGCGTTCTGCTGGTGGTTCCTGGGCAAGCCCTCGGTGAAGAGCGTAGTCTGCCACATGGGCACTTACGTACACGGAGCTAAGACGAAGGGTGAGGACGAGAGCATAACCATAATCGAGTTCGAGGGCGGGGCGATCGGGATGGTGGAGGATAGCTGGTGCCGCCGGGGCGGGATGGACGACAAGATCGAAATTTTCGGAGAGGGCGGAGTATGCTACGCGAACCTCCTGATGGGCAACGCCCTGCCCACTTACAGCGAGTACGGTTTCGGCTACGCGGTGGAGAAAGCGCCGACCACCAAGGGCTGGAGCTACCCGGTGTACGAGGAGCTGTGGAACTACGGATTCCCGCAGGAGATGCGGCATTTCGCGCTCTGCGTGCGGGCCAAGGAGGAACCGGTGTGTACAGGCGAGGATGGCCTGGTGGTGATGGAGACGATTTACGCCGGGTATGAATCAGCGGGTAAGGGGAAGAAGGTCGAACTGCCGTTTAAACCTAAAGGGGTGAAGAAGCCGATAGACTTGTGGCTGGGGAGGTGAGGGGGAGTGCCTGAATAGAGTTGCTGATCGGATAAAATCTCCTGTTTTTATCCAAATGCCGCGGGCGACCGCCGGTCGCCCCTACGGCTGGTACCCCGCCCAGGCGGGCGGACGCAAGGTTAATCCCCTGTTCCCGCGTTTCTTCCGGAAGGGCGGTGGGCGCACCGCCCCGCCCCAAGGACCGGGGCCCGGCGGGTGGTCGCGGCGCCGCGCCAGA
>JAZDIG010000564.1:0-3157 GCA_043805105.1 Candidatus Glassiibacteriota bacterium
CGAATGAGGCTGGCCTTTACTGGTATCGGCTCGGATGGGTCTAATCTTTCTGCCCCCGGCAGAGGAACGCTGAACCGGAGCGGAATTGCGATCTTCCCCGGATGTCTGGTTCCCCGCCAGGTTAACTTTTCATTAGGGCCAATGTGCCCTTTCCGGATAACCCCGGCCAGCGATCCTCTGCCGGGGGCAGTAAGACGGTTTCATTTGTCGGTCCGGCAAGAAGGCACCGATCTTCGCCCGGCGTTACAGGAATCCCTGCTCCTGCTGTCACATCCCACCGTTTGAGTGCCCGGGTTGATATTTACCGGGCGAAGACCGGTTTCGTTGCCAGCCGGTATCAGATAAGGGCAAGGCGCGTGCCATGATCCGGGATGATGATTCGTTTTATCGTAACATGAAGTATTTCAGGAAGATGGATCGAAACGCTTCTTTGCGGCGGGTTCCGGCTGGGATTTACGGCTTGTGATAATTCACAAATATTTGTGAAAAAACACAAACGGGAGTTTGTCAATATTGACAACCTGCAGGGTGGTGGGATTCATTTCCGGATTTCGATGGCGTACTGCTTGATCCGGTAGCGGAGCCGGTTGAGGGTGATGCCGAGTTCGCGGGCGGTGCGCGACTGGTTGTAGCCGTTGGCCTCCAGGGTCCGCACTATCAGCTCGCGCTCGGCCGACATCATTTTGCCCATTCCGCCACCGTAGAGGTGGTTTTCCTGGGCGGTCTTCCTTGGCGCGGCCCGCTCCCGCCCTATCTCGCCCGGAATGTCCTCCGGAACGATCACGCCGGCCTCGCGCATCACCATTATCCTCTCGATAATGTTCTCCAGCTCGCGGATGTTGCCCGGCCAGGTGTGAGCGGTCAGGATGCCCAGCGCCTGCCGGCTGATCCCCTCCACTTTCCGGTTCAGCTCGCTGTTGAACTTCTTGATGAAGAATTCCACCAATAGCGGGATGTCCTCCGTGCGATCCCGCAGCAGGGGCACCTCTATCGGTACGACATTGAGCCGGTAGAACAGGTCGGTGCGGAACCCGCCGGTCTGGATCGCCCCCTCCAGGTCGCGGTTGGTGGCGGCGATGATCCGGACGTCCACCCGGATGATTTCACTGCTGCCGATCCGCTCGAAAGTATGCTCCTGCAGAAACCTCAGCAGCTTGACCTGCACCTCCGGCCGCAGCTCGCCGATTTCATCCAGGAAGATCGTACCCCGGTTGGCCAGCTCGAATTTACCATGTTTGCGGGAAGTGGCGCCGGTGAACGATCCTTTCTCGTGCCCGAACAGCTCGCTTTCGACCAGGTTTTCGGGCAGCGCGGCCACGTTAACCTTCACCAGCGGCTTGTCTTTGCGGCCCGAGAGACTGTGGACCAGATCTGCCAGCAGCTCTTTGCCCGTGCCGCTGGCGCCCCGGATCAGCACCGTGCTTTCCAGGGGGGCTACCTTGTGGCAGAGCTGGTAGACCTTGCGCATTTTTGCGTTGCGGCTGGTGTAAATCCCCTCGGACCGAACCTGCTCGGAGAGCAACTGGTAGTCCTGGCTCAGGTCATCGAAACTGATCGCGTTGTTCAGAGCGATAGCGGCCAGGTCGGCGAAGGTGGTGAACAGTTCGAGTTTTTCGGCGGGGAAACCGACACCCTGTTCGTAGTTGAGCACTTCGACCACGCCCAGCACCTTGTCGTGGAAGATCATCGGGGCGCAGGCCACGCTGCGGGTGCGGTAACCGGAAATCTGGTCGATCTGGGGGTAGAAGCGGGGGTCGGAGTCGACATCGTTGACCTCCACCGCTTCCCGGTTCTGGATCACCCAGCCGGCGATTCCTTTTTCGGCCGGGAAACGCAGGCCCAGGACCTCCTCCTCCTTGACGCCCGTGGAGCTGGCGATCTGCAGGCTCGCCCCGCTGGAGTCAAGCAGGATCACCGAACTGCTGTCGGCGCTCATCAGCTTGCGCGCGCTCTCCTGAATGAAGCGCAGCACCTCTTCCACGTTCAGGCTCGAGGTGATCTTGCGACAGGCATCGGTGACCGCCCGGATCTCTTCCTGCTGACGGGAAAGCTCCTTTTCGAGCTGGCGCAGGCGTTTGTCGAGAGAGTCTGCCATCGGGCCTCGCTGAATGATTCGACCGGTCAGGAAACACTGCTGTTTGAGGATATCAGGCTCGGGGGGAGAAAGCAAGATTATATGTTCGCGCACAGTTATCGAGCTCGGAAGAAGGCCCCTAAGAGCCGGCTTCAGTCCGGCCGGAATGAAGTCGCCGTGCTCCGGGCCGGGCCGCATTTTTTCTGGCCGGAGCAAAAAAAACCTTGAAAGAGAGCTTATCGGGAACATATAGTCAATATACGCCAGATTAATTGAAAATGACCGATTCACCTGTCGCCGGGAGACCCGATTATGAAAGCCGCTAAGTTCCTCGCTGCTTTAATGGCCTTTCTGCTGGTAGTGCTGGCCGGATGCGTGCACATGACTTACACTCCAGCCAGCTCCGGGCAGAAATACGATCCCACCGACCAGGTGCGGCTGTTGCGCAACTACCCGGACACTCCGCATACGGTGATCGGCAGCTACCGCGCCACCGGCGAATCAGAGAGTAAGATTCTAAAAAAGCTGGTGGCCGAGGCGAAAAAGGTCGGCGCAAACGCATTGGTAGTGAAGCCGCCCGAGGTCCGCAGCAACTCGTACACGAGCGAGATGCGCACCGAATTCACCCGGCGGGAAGTGGTAGTGGAGGCGATCGCGATCCGCTTCAACCAGCCCGAAGGCAAATAGCCGCCTCATTTCCCGCTGAACCTTATCCACTTCTCTTCCGGCGGCGGGGCCGTGGCCAGGCTCACCGCGACCAGGCAGGCCAGGCTCGCGGCCAGCGCCGGGTAGACCGTGGGTACGGCCCAGGGGTGGCCGGCGATCTCCCAGGCCAGGGTCACGACCATCCCGGCCGCCACGCTGGCCGCCGCCCCCGCACCATTGGCCCTTTTCCAGAAAAAGGCGGCCAACAGCGCCGGCGTGATCCCGGTCCCGTACATCGTGTAGGCGTAGACCGCCATCTCCAGCACCCGCTCGAAAAAGCTCACCTGCAGCCAGGCCGCCACTCCCAGGAGCACCACCGTCACCCGCGAGAACCGCACCAGCTTGTGCGGCGGCACCGCGGGGTCGATGAACCGCTGG
>JAZDIG010000565.1:0-13298 GCA_043805105.1 Candidatus Glassiibacteriota bacterium
TTCACCAACATCGTCCTGGCCGATGAGGTCAACCGGGCCCCGGCCAAGGTGCAGAGCGCCATGCTGGAGGCCATGCAGGAGCGCCAAGTGACTATCGGCAACGACACCTATCGGCTGCCCGAGCCGTTTCTGGTGCTGGCCACCGAGAACCCGATCGAGCAGGAGGGCACCTACCCGCTGCCGGAAGCCCAGGTGGACCGCTTCATGTTCAAGCTCAAGGTCAGCTATCCCTCCCGGGAGGAAGAGAAGCAGATCCTGGAGCGGATGGCCGGCGGCCACATCCCGGAAGTGGAAAAACGCCTCACCCCCGCCGATATCCTCCGCCTGCGGGAAGTGGTGAACGGGATCTACATGGACGAAAAGATCAAGGACTACATCGTCTCGCTGGTGATGGCCACCCGCAAGCCGGCGGACTTTGCGCTGAAGGACATCGAGGGGCTCATCGAGTACGGCGCCAGCCCCAGGGCCACGATCTACCTGGCCCAGGCCGCCCGGGCCAACGCTTTCATGCGCAAGCGCGGCTACGTCACCCCGGAGGACGTCAAGAGTGTGGGGATGGACGTGCTGCGCCACCGGGTGATCCTGACCTACGAGGCGGAGGCGGAGGAGCTGAACCCGGAGGACATCGTGCGCCGGGTGTTCGAGACCGTGGAGGTTCCCTGACCGTGATCCCCCAGGAGATACTCCGGAAAGTCCATCATATCGAAATCGTCACCCGCAGTCTGGTCGAGGACGTTTTCAGCGGCGAGTACCACAGTATCTTCAAGGGCCTGGGCATGGAGTTTTCCGAGGTCCGCGAGTACCAGCAAGGTGATGATATCCGCTCCATCGACTGGAACGTCACCGCCAGAATGGGCCATCCCTACGTGAAGAAGTACGTCGAGGAGCGCGAGCTGACAGTGGTGTTCCTGGTGGACGCCAGCGCCAGCGGGCAGTTCGGCTCGGTCGACCGGCTGAAAAACGAATTCGCCGCTGAAATCTGTGCGGTGATGGCTTTCAGCGCGATCAAGAACAACGACCGCGTGGGCCTGGCCTTTATCACCGATGAAGTGGAAAAAGTGCTCGTGCCCAAAAAGGGCCGCAAGCACGTGCTCCGCGTGATCCGGGAAATATTGTTCTACCGCGCCCTGAAGCGCGGCACCAGCCTGCGCGCCGGGCTCGAGTACCTGTTTCGGGTGCTGAAGCGCAGGAGCGTGATATTCGTGGTGAGCGATTTTCTGGACCAGGGCTACGAACAGGCCCTGCGCATCCTGGCCCGGCGCCACGACGTGATCCTGATGCGGATCGGTGATCCCCGGGAAACAGAAATACCGCCGGTGGGTATGATTCATCTGGAGGACGCCGAAACCGGCGAAAGGGAAATAATAGACTCCTCCAGCGTCCAGGTGCGAGCCGCTTTCCGGAATCTGGTGCTCGAGCGCCGCTCCCGTCAGGACGCTCTCTTCAAGTCCGCCGGGGTCGATTGTATAGACCTGACGGTCGGAAATTCTTATATTGAACCCTTAATGGGTTTTTTCCGCATGCGGGAACGCAAGTTCAGGTGACCGGGGTGTTCTGGGCCCGGTTCTTCGACTCTCGGAGGCTCGGCTTGATACAGGTAAACGGGCTGACCAAGCGCTACGGTAATTTCATCGCGGTGGACAAGATTTCATTCAACCTGCGCAAGGGCGAAATCCTCGGCTTCCTCGGCCCGAACGGCGCAGGCAAAACCACTACGATGCGCATCATCACCGGCTACCTTTCCTCCACCGAGGGTTCGGTGGAAGTGGCCGGCCACGACATCTTCCGGGAGCCGCTGGCGGTCAAGCGCAACATCGGCTACCTGCCTGAGCTTCCGCCCTTGTACAAGGAAATGCGGGTGCGGGACTATTTGAACTTCTGCGGCCGGATCAAGGGGCTTTCCAGTTTCCGCGAGCGCAGGAAGAGGCTGAAGTACGTGATCGAGCGCTGCGCGCTGGAAGAGGTGGCGAGCCTTCACATCCAGAAGCTGAGCAAAGGTTACCGCCAGCGGGTGGGCCTGGCCCAGGCGCTGATTCACAACCCGCCGATCCTGATCCTCGATGAGCCGTCCGCCGGCCTCGACCCGCACCAGATCATCGCCATCCGGCAGCTTATCCGCCAGCTCGCCGGCGAGCACAGCATCCTGCTCAGCACCCATATTCTGCCAGAGGCGGGCCTGACCTGCGACCGGGTGCTGATTATCGACCGTGGAAAGATTCTGGCGGAGGACACCACCGAAAAGCTCACCGGCAAGCTCAAGGGCCACGATACGGTGAGCCTGCTGCTGCGCGGCGGCCCGGCTGACCTGAAAAACAGGATCGGGAAGCTGGGGGGGGTGGTGAAAGTGAGCGAACAAACGGATGATAACCTGAAAAAGGACGGTATCCGGGGATTCAGCGTATCCTGCGAACTGGGTGAAGACAGGCGCGGCGAACTGGCCCGGGCAATTTTCGAATCGGGCGCGGAACTACTGGAACTGAGACCCCAGTCCATGACCCTCGAAGAAATATTTATCAAGATCACCGCCGGCCCCCAGGGCTGACCGGCCGGGCAAGAAAAAAGGCAGGAACGATGCGAAACGTTTTTTCCATTTTCTGGCGCGAATACAAATCCTACTTTGTCAGTCCCATCGCCTACGTGGTGATCGGCGTATTTCTGGTCCTGGTGGCCAACCGCTTCATTTACAAGTTCAACGATTTCGTCCAGTACACCTTCGAGGCGACCAGCGAGGCGGTGACCTATAATACCACCATACCTAAATTCAGTATCAACGACACGGTGATCCGCGAACTGTTCCAGAACATACGCAACATCAGCCTGTTTCTGCTGCCGATGATCACGATGCGCCTGTTTGCCGAGGAGCGCAAGACCGGCACCCTGGAGTTGCTGTTGACCTCTCCCGTGACGATCACCCAGCTCGTGCTGGGCAAGTTCCTGTCCGCGTTCGCCCTGTTCGTCACCATGCTCCTGCCCACTTCGGCCTTTTACTATTATCTGTTCGCTTTCGGCAACCCGGACCTGGGCCCCATAATCACCAGCGTAATCGGCGTGCTGTTTTACGGCGCGGCCGTGGTTGCGGTGGGAACCCTGATCAGCTCGCTGACGGAAAACCAGATAATCGCCGGAGCGCTCACATTCGGAGCCTTCCTTTTTCTCTGGATAGTCGGCCGGGTGGGCGAATCCACCGTCACGGTCTGGGGACAGATCGCCAATTACATTTCGATCAACGCCCATTTCAACAACTTCGCCATGGGCGTGGTGGATTCCCGGGACGTGTTTTTCTACCTGTCGCTGTCGTTTATCGGGCTGTTCTTCACGCATCAGGCCATTACTTCGCTGCGCTGGAGGTAAACAGGGTTGAGACAGAAGATACGAAATCTCGGCTACATCAGTCCCGTGATCTTCTTCCTGGGACTGGGCATCTACTATGTCAACGGCCTCTGGGATTATCTCTCGATCGGCCTGGCTCTGCTGGGGGCGCTGTTGGGCCTGCTGTACGCGGTGGTCTGCTTCGATGAGCTTAAGCACGTCCTGAGTGCCCGCAGCTTCCGCTCCGGCACCAACATGCTGCTGGTGATCTGCCTGGTGCTGACCCTGCTGGTGATCGTGAACATCATCGGCTACCGGCATTCCGTCTGGAAGGACATCACCGTGGCGAAAAAGTACGAGCTGAGCCCGATGACCCGGGTAATTCTCGATGACATCGCCCGGCAGAAGGCGGAAATCCAGATCACTTCCTTTATCTGGACCTATATCGACCGGAACCTGAGCCAGCAGCAGAATCAGGCGCTGATCCGCCAGAACAACGAGCGCGAGGATAAGCTGCGCGATCTGCTGAAAGTCTACGGCGATGTCTGCCCGATGATCCGCTACCGCTTTCTCGATCCGAACCGGGAGCTGATACTGGCCAGCGAGTACAACATCCAGAGTTACCGCGGGAACGTGGCGATCGTCGAGCATGAGGACCATCGCGAGATGGTGGCCGACATAGCTACCGAGGAGCAGGTGACCAACGCCCTGATCAAGGTGATGAGCAACGAGCGCAAGGTGGTGTATTTCCTCGAAGGCCACCAGGAGGCCGATCTGGGCGATGGCAGCCCGGAGGGCTACCTGATGGTCTCCACGGCGATCAGGGAACAGAGTTACGACACCGAGCGGCTGAACGTGATGGAGACCGGCGGCGTCCCCAAGGACTGCAAGATGCTAATCATCCCCAGTCCAAAGAAGCCGATCCTGACCGAGGAGCTGTCCCTGATCGACGATTACCTCGCCAAGGGCGGCCGGATCATGGTTCTTCTGGACCCGGAATATAAGCCCGGCCTGGAAGACTGGCTCCTGAGCTGGGGCGTTAGGGTGGGGGACGACATCGTGGTGGATAACTCCACCGCCGGCGTGCGCAAGGGCGCCGGTCCCACCGAACCCCTGCTTTACAGCTACGATAAGGAACACCCGATCACCCGTGAGCTGAAAAGTACTTTCTCCACCATGCCCACGGTGCGTTCGGTGAGACTCGAGGACAACCCGCCCCCGGACCTCGAACTGACCGTGCTCGCCCGCACCAGCGATAACAGCTGGGGAGAAACCGACCGCGACGGTATCACCGTGAAGACTCCGACTTTCGATCCGAAGGACCTGAGCGGACCCGTGCCGGTAGCGGTTTCAGTGTTGAAAAAACTGACGGAAAGTAAACCCGGCGTGGAAGAAATTTATTCCGGTCCCGGCGGACAGATGCCCAGCACGGAAGAGCTGAAAAAGATACGGCTCGAAAAATCTCAGGTCCGCGCGGAACTGGTGGTGTTTGGCGACAGCCAGTTCGCTTCCAACTCTTACCTGCGTTACGGCGGTAATTGGGACTTTTTCATGAACACCGCCAACTGGCTGATCGGCGACGAGCGGCTGATCGAGATCCGGCCCAAAAACCCGGAAGACCAGACGATCTACATTACAGGGCTGCAGTCCAACCGCATGGCGATGGTTCTGCAGATTGTCCTGCCAGCCGTGGTCCTGGTTATCGGCGGCTGGGTGATGCTGATGCGGCGGCTGCGCTGACCGGCGAATAAACTTACTTCAGTTGAACGGACCCGGATATTGCAGGTCAAGTGGAATCAATAATCCAAGGAAACTCAAGATGAGCTGGAAAGGTATTGTGGTTCTTCTCGTTCTGGTAGCAGGCCTGGGAGCTTACCTCCTGCTCCAGAAATCCGGCGGGCCGGCAGGGCAGAAGCCGAAGGGCGAAGTCGAATACCTGCTGTCCGTTCCTCTGGAAAAGGTGAGCGCGATTCGGGTCGAGTTCTTGGATACGACATATCTGGCCCGCCGCGATGGGCTGGAATGGTTCATGGAAGAAGCCTTCAAAGGCAACCGGGCGGATTCCACCATTCTGAACCACCTCGTGTATGTATTGGACAAGGCCCCGGTTATGTCGCGGATAACCACCGACTCCCTGGACCTGAAAATGGTGGCTTTGGACCCGCCGGTCCTGGTAATAGTCGTTTACGTCGAAGATGGCGACAGCACCCGGCTGAGCTTCGGAGCACTCAATCCGACCACGGACAATATCTATGTGCGCCGCAATGATGAGGAAAAAGTGCTGCTGACGAACAAGATCATCGGACCGATGCTGGCGGTCAGCGGCTTCCTGCTGCGCGCCAAGGGCCTGTACCGGTTCAATCCGTACGAGGTGAAGCGGATACGTTTCGACAATGGCGGCCGCACCGTATTTCTCGCCACCCGCTCGGGAGAATTCGACCAGTGGTGGATCGACGGCCCAAAGGCGCCTGAGCTGGGGGACAAACGCAAAATCCTGCGTCTCTTGAAAGACCTCTACAACGGACAGGTCAGGGGATTCATTCCCGGGGACGAAGTTTCCCGGCGCGAAACCACCCTGGACCAGCCGCAGCGAACCCTGGTGCTCACCGGCGAGAAAGGCGACAGCGAAGTGATCCTGATCGGTGACGTCTACGAACCGAAGGCTTACTTCCGCTGGGCCAGCTCGACACTCTTTCCTGACCAGTACTTGCTGGTGGACTCGCGGCTGCGGGACGAGTTGAACAAATTCGACCCGGATTCGCTGAAAAGCCTGCAAATTGCCGATTTTCAGTCCACGGAAGTGGATCGGATCGAAATCAATTCACCGCTGGACTCGCTGGTGGTGGTCGCCCAGAGCGACACGCTCTGGAAGATCGTTTTTCCGCAGGAGGCCAGGTGCAAGCTTTGGGAAGTGGAGACGCTGCTGGCGCAGGCGGATACGATGAGCGCGGACGGGCTGGCGGGCCCGGGCCCCGACCGCGGCTACACTCACCCGCAGCTCAGGTTCGTGCTGAAATCCGGCGACCGGGGAATCTGCGACATCGTGTTCGGCAACTTCACCGGCCAGGATCAGGTATTCGTGCGGGACAACCTCCGCGGGCTCGATTTCGTGGCCAAATCCAGGATCGTGCAGCTTATGTCGGTGTCTTTCAGGGACCTGGCCGACATTCCGGTCAGGCACATCGTGAGGTGAAATCCCGGGAAGGGTCTCCCTGTTGACGGTAAAAAATGAAAACCAGAACTATTTTTCACATACGAGCCAAAGCCCGACTGCTGTTTCTGCTTGCCACAGTCCCGGCCGCGGCATTACTGGCGCCCGTCAATCTGGCCGCGCTTGATCAGGTGGACGCCCGCGTCGATACGACGCTCATGCGTATCGGCGACCGGGTAATCCTGACCCTGACCGTGCACTCCGATCCCGGCGAATCGGTTCAGTTTCCGGAAGTCGAATCCTCCCTGACCGGCTTCGAGATTTTGACTGCTCTTTCCCCGCAGAAATACCAGGAAGAACAGGACACTTTATTCGAGCGGCGGAGCTACATCATCACCACCTTCGAAACCGGTCCGCAGACTATCCCAAGGCTGCCGGTGGCTGTGATGAAAGCCGACGGCACGGTGGACACCCTCTTTACCCCCGAAATCCGGATTCAGGTGGAAAATCTGGTGACGGACACCACCCAGGCCGCTCTCCGACCTCTCCGCGGGCTGATTGCCGTAGCCAAGCGCTGGCATGAAATCGCCCTCTGGGGCTCGCTCGCGCTGGCGGCGCTGGTTCTGCTGATTTTTCTGTGGCGCCGATATCTGAAGAAGAGGGCAGACCGGCTGAGAGGGAAACTGCCGGAGGCTCCGGCCAGGCCGGCGCACCTGGTGGCTCTGGACGAACTGGACCGGATCAAGTCGCTGGGGCTGATCGAAAAGGGGGAGATCAAGACTTTCCACATCCTGGTTTCGGAAGTGGTCAGGGAGTACATCCAGGCGAGGTTCGGCGTGGAAGCGCCGGAAATGACTACCTGGGAGCTGATGTACGAGCTGGAGGATGCCGGCCGGGTCGGCTCCTCGGTCAGGGGGCTGATCGGTGAATTCCTCGAGGCCTGCGATCTGGTGAAATTCGCCAAATACAAACCCAGGATCGTCCAGATCAATGCCACGTTCAACCAGGCTTACGAAATAGTCGAAAAGACGCGGCCGGCGCTCGCTTCGGCCGGCTCCGACGCTCAGGAGCCGGCGGCGGCTGTCGCGGTTTCTGCGCCGGGGGACAGACTGGAGCCCAAGGAAGGCACACAGTGAATCTCGATTTTGCCAACACCCCATTCCTGATTCTACTGGTCCTGATGGCTCCGCTGGCCTGGATACATTTTCGCTGGGTGCGGAAGAAGAGCCGGACGGTCCGTTTTTCCGACCTGCGCACGATCGCGAAAGTGAACAGCCGCTGGGCGCGGGTTAAAGCACACGTGCCGTTTGTTCTCAGGCTGGCGGCGCTGGCGCTTTTGATCGTCGCCCTGGCCCGGCCGCGCAGCGGAGCGAGTAACGAGAATGTCTCCAGCGAGGGAATCGACATCGTGCTCACGGTGGACGTTTCCACCAGCATGCTGGCCGAGGACCTGGCGCGCGGCACCAACCGGCTGGAGGCCGCCAAAGAAGTAGTGGCCGATTTCATCTCCCGGCGCAAACAGGACCGGATTGGGCTGGTGGCGTTCGCCGCCAAGGCTGTCACCTGCTGCCCGCCCACACTCGACTACAGCGTCCTCACCAGCCAGTTGGAAAACCTCGAGATCGGCTCGATCGAGGATGGCACGGCGATAGGCGTGGCCCTGGCCAGCAGCGTGAACCGGCTGCGCAACTCCAAGGCCAAAAGCCGGGTGATCGTCCTGCTCACCGATGGCATGAATAACCGCGGTGAAGTGGACCCGCACACGGCGGCGCGTATCGCCCGGGCCAAGGATGTCAAGGTCTACACGATCGGGGTCGGTACCAGGGGCGTGGCGCCGGTACCGATCAGAGACCGCTTCGGCCGGGTGGAACTCCAGCAGATGAAAGTGGAGATCGATGAGAACCTGCTGCAGGAAATCGCCTCCACCACCGGCGGCCAGTACTACCGGGCCACGGACAAACGGGAGCTGGAGGAGATTTACCGCCATATCGACCAACTGGAGAAAACTGAAGTCCAGGTGCGCGAGTTTACCACCTATGAGGAGCTTTTCGCCTGGTTTCTGATCCCGGGCGTCGCGCTGTTCCTGCTCGAATTCATTCTGGCCGGGACACGTTTCAGGACGATACCCTGAGAGGGAGCGAGATGCGTTTTGCAGAACCGCAGTTTTTGAACCTGCTTTGGCTGGTGCCACTGCTGGCAGGGGTAATTTGGCTTTCGGCGCGCCACCGGAAGAAACTGCTTTCCCGGTTTGTCGGAGCGGAGCTGCTGAGCCGGCTGGCCGACCCGGTGCTCCCGGGAGTGCGCGGCTTCCGGATGGCTCTGCTGTTCAGTGCGCTGGCCCTGCTCGTTGTCGCCCTGGCTCGGCCGCAATACGGCAAGGAGGCTGTCATAGTCCAGCGCGAGGGGCGGGACATAGTATTCCTGCTCGACACTTCGCTGAGCATGCTCGCCGATGACATCAAGCCGAACCGGCTGTCGCGGGCCAGGTTCGAGATCACCAGCCTCCTGCGCCGGCTCGAGGGCGACCGCGTGAGCCTGGTGCCGTTCGCCGGAGATGCGTTCGTGCTCTGTCCGCTGACTACCGACTATTCGGCGCTGAGCCTGTTTCTGGACGGAGTGGATACGGACATAATCAGCGAGCCGGGAACCAACATCGCCCAGGCGATCAAGGCGGGCGCAGAGGCGTTCGACCAGAAGGAGCGCGAATACCGGGTGATGATCCTGATCACCGATGGCGAACAGCTGGAAGGCGATGCCCTGGAAGCGGCGCGCAAGCTCAGGGAACAGGGAATCCGGCTCTACGCGATCGGGATCGGCACTCCGGATGGGGTCCCGATTCCGGTGGGCGAGGCCCGCGCCGGCAGGGCTGAATACAAGCGGGACGCCCGCGGGGAAGTGGTGATGAGCCGGCTGGGAGAACCCCTGTTGGTGGAGCTGGCGCATGCCGGCGGCGGAGATTACTACCGCGCCGGCCGAAACGCAATCGAGCTGGAACGGATATTCGAATCGATCAACCAGCTCGAAAAGAGGAAGATCGACGCGCGCGAATTCACCCTGTTCAAGGACCGCTACCAGTGGTTTCTCGGCCTGGCCCTGGCCCTGCTGTTAATGGAGCCGCTGTTGGTGGAGACACATAGAAGAAAATCGGACGGAATGGAGGAGGCGGTAAAATGAAGTTCAGGAGCGCAGTTCTGACAGGAGCCAACCTCTGCCTTTTCCTGCTCTTTTTCGCCGGGAGCTGGACCGACGTATTCCGCAGCCTGCCGGAAAAGGCCGAACGCGAGTACCAGGCGAAGAACTACGACAAGGCGCTCGGACTCTATCAGGAAGCGCAAACCCGCAATCCCGACTCGGATACCCTGGCATACAACCTGGGTAACACCCTCTACCAGCTCGGCCGTTTCGACGAGGCGGCCGGGCAATTCGGCCGGATTGTCGAAAAGAAAAACCCGGCGCTCGAACCCAGGGCGATTTACAACATGGGGAACACGCTTTTCCAGATGGGCCGGCAAGCCCAGAAAAATGAATACCTGCAGCAGGCGCTGGATTCCTTCAAAAAGTCGATCATGCTGGACCCGCAGGACGAGGACGCCAAGTACAACTATGAACTGACCCACAAGCTGATTCGTGACCAGCAGCAGCCGCCTCAGCAGCCCCCCCCGCAGAAAGACGGCAAACAGGATCAAAAACAGAATCAGGAACAGCAGAGCAAGCAGGGAGAGCAGAACAAGGATCAAAAGCAGAAAAAGGTAGACCAGGAGCAGAAACAGGGCCAGAATCAACAGCAGAACCAACAGCAAAAACAACAGCAGCAACCTCAGCCGGGAGAAATGACCGGCGAGGAAGCCGACCGGATACTCGACGCTCTGCAGTTGATGGAAAAACAGATGCAGCAGGAAGAGAAAGAAAAGAAAACGGCGACAGGCCGCGCGCACGGACCGGACTGGTGATGAACTGGAAAGATAAATTCCGCATATCGCCCCGGCTGCCGATATTCATGGCGACTGCATTCTTGCAGGCGGCGGCGCTGTTCGCTCAGGGCGACGGTATCAGCGTGACCCTGAGCGCCGACCGGACGTCGGTCGGAGTGAACGATCCTTTTCAATTGACCGTGAGCGTGGTTGGGAAATTGACCGGAGTCGGGGAACCGAAGATACAGAACCTCGAGGCCTTTCAGATTGCCGGCCGCAGCAGTTCGAGCGAGATTTCGATCGTAAACGGCAGTATTGCGTCCACCGTATCGATAACCTATACGGTTCTTCCGGGCAGCGAGGGCCAGTTTACCCTGGGTCCGGCGGTGGTGACGATCGGCGGCCGGAGGTACGAGTCGAACAAGGTGGACCTGACCGTGGCCGCGGCGGGGGGCGGCGCCGGGGGGGCGCAGCCCCCACGGCCCGCCGGGCCCCCAGCGGCCCCTCCGCAGCCGGCGCCGCCCCAGCAGAGCGCCTCTCCCCCGCCCCCGCCGAAAGCTGCTACCCCGGACGGCAGCCTGTTCATTCGAAGCTACGTCGACAGGGATGAACTCTATGCCGGCGAACAGTTGACTTATACCTTCGCTTTCTACTCCCGGGTGAGAAGCTCGGAGAACCCGCAATATACTCCTCCGACTTTCAACGGGTTCTGGGCCGAGGAGATCGACCAGCAGGCGCAGGTCACCCAGGAACAGGTCCGCAATATCCTCTATCAGGCCCAGAAACTGCGAACGGCCCTTTTCCCGACCGTGAATGGAGAAGCGACGATTTCGGAGGCCAAACTCGCCTTTTCCATCCGCAATATCTGGGATTTCTTCGACACCGGCCGAAGGATCGAGCTGGTTACGGACCCGGTCAAGGTCAAGGTCAAACCGTTGCCGGTCGAGGGGAGGCCGGATAACTTCAAGGGCGCGGTGGGTGATTACGATATCAGCCTTTCGCTCGACAAGGACCAGGTCAAGGCTGGCGAAGCCCTTACGCTCACGGTGCGGATCAAGGGCACCGGCAACATCAGGTCCATATCCGAATTACAATTACCGCCTTTGGATGGCTTTGACATTTACGATTCGAAAACCGATGAGAAAGTGGACAAATCCGGAGCACTGATTCGCGGTACCAAGACCTTCGAATACGTGATCGTTCCGCGGAACACCGGGCTTTTCTCCTGGCCGGCGCTCGAATTCAGCTTTTTCGACCCCCGGCAAGAGCAGTATAAGACAGTCAGAACGAAAGAAATATCTTTCACCGTGCTGCCCGGGGCCAAGGAAGAGTCACCGGTGGCTTACCGGCTGAACCCGGCAAGTGTCGTGTCCCTTGGGAGGGACATCCGCTACATTAAGGAGAACCCGGCTGCTCTGGGGAACCGCACGCACCAGTTCGGCGACAGCCCCCTTTTCTGGCTGGCTCATTTCATTCCGCTGGTGAGTGTCGGCGGGGCGCTCCTGATCAGGAGACACCGGGGAAGGCTGATGACCGACCGGGGCTACGCCCGGTTGAAGGGCGCCGGCAGGAAGTTTGACCGCAGTCTCAAGGAAGCCTCCAGAGCGGCAGCGGCCGGAGACTTTGCCGCCGGTTACGCCGCTCTCGACCGGGCCCTGGTCCACTTCCTCGGCGACCGGCTCAACGTCGAAACCGTGGGCATGACCACCGACCAGATCGGTCGCCTGCTGGCGGAAAAAAGTTTCACCGAGGAGCTCAGAGGGGAGGTGGCCGAATGTCTGGACCACTTCGCCTACGTAAGGTTCGCTCCGCAGACCGGGGCCGACATTGAGACTGTCAAAAATTATCGCGGCCGGGTGGAGAAAATCGCTGCCAAAATCGACCGGGCGGTCTGAATGAACCTCAGGCTGACAATACTGGCACTGGTGGGGCTGTTTCTTGTTTCCGGTGCCACGTTCGCCCAACAGCTGGCCACCACTACTCTGGACCTGAAATTCCGCGAGGCTAACCGGGCCTACAGCGAGGGGCGCTACGCCGAGGCTCTCGCGGGCTACCGGGAGCTGGTCGGGATTGCCGGACCGAGCGCCGAGCTGTATTACAATCTGGGCTGCGCCGCCTTCAAGGCCGGGAGCCTGGGTGTGGCCGTAGCCAATTTTCACCGGGCCGCCCGGCTCGACCCACGCGATGACGATATCCGCGCGAACCTGGAGTTTGTCGGCTCCCTGTCCACCTCAGAAGAAGAAGGTCAGGAAGTCGATCAAAATCCCATCTTCTCGCTGCTCGGCCGGGTGGTGTTCTATTTTACCACTCGTGAGCTGGCTCTGGTGCAGCTTGCCGCCCTCTTTCTTTTCACCCTCGCCGCCACTGTCATCGCTGCCGGAGTCAGCCGTGGAATAAGGAACCTGGCTCTGGCGGCTGCGGTTGCCGGACTGTTCGTGCTGCTGGTGAATGGGTCCGCCCTGGGAGTTCACTTCTACCGGGACCATTACATCAGGGAAGCCGTGGTAGTGGTGCCGGACTGTGAGGCGCGGAGCGGGCCGGGAGAGGAAAACTCCCGGGTGCTCGTGCTGCCGGAAGGAACTCTGGTCAGAGTAAGAGAGAAGCGGGATGACTGGGCCCTGGTAAGCCTGGCCAGCGGCCGCAGCGGCTGGCTGCGTATCGACAAGCTGGAAGAAATTTGACCTGCCGTTAATTACTTCTTTTCGCTGTACGGATAGCCGGGTTTCCGGTTCTCCCTGGTCATCAATGCTTCGCCCTTCGGGTCGCGCGCAATCCGGAAGCCCACGGCGCTGATCTTGAAGTCCGGACGCGACCGGTGGCGGTAAGCGCCGTTGCAGCCCACCGCGGAGTAATGCCAGCCTCCGCCGCGCAGTATCCGGGAATAGCCGAAACGCGGGCCGGTCGGGTTTCTATTGCCTAACCGCCGG
>JAZDIG010000566.1:0-3699 GCA_043805105.1 Candidatus Glassiibacteriota bacterium
CCACGGGCTGAACGGCATCCTGCTGTCGGCCGGCATGGACCAGCTGGACATCCAGCCCCAGGACTATATCCGCCGGCTCTTCCAGGTGCGCCAGATCGGCCGCGACACCAAAGTGGAAATCATTCCCGCGGTATTTTCCATAGGCTACGGCGGCGCTTTTCTGGCCCACGACCGGAACCTGGCGGCCGGCCAGCCGGTGGTGGATGCCCTGTTCGTAGTCAAGGGCGGCAAGGCGCAACTGGCGGCCGACCCGCCGGTGGAAATTCTCAACGGCGGATTCGAAAAGACAGAAAATGGACGAGTGGCCGGTTTTACCTCCCCGCCCCAATTCGGCCAGGTAATCTCCCAGGACACCCAGGTCGCCAAGGAAGGCAAGGCGAGTCTGCGCTTCGAAAATTTCGGCAGCTACGAGGCGGGGGCGGGCAAGCTGGCGGTGGAAATCAGCGTGCACCCGCAGCGGCTCTACCGCATGAGCTGCTGGATCAGGAGCGAGGGTCTGGATGAATCGAGGCCCTTCGGCTCGGGCAATATCCGGCTCCAGGCCACTGCCCCGGACGGCCGTCCCCTGGAATGGATCAACATCAACATGCCGGCCTCCGGCGACTGGCAGCAGGCGGTGGAAGCCTTCAACAGCCTGGGCTACGACCGGGTGGTGATTTCGGTCGAGGCGGGCAGACGCCAGAACGGCAAGTTCTGGGTGGACGGGCTGAAAGTGGAGGAGGCCGGCCTGGTGAACCTGCTGCGCCGGCCGGGGACGCCGGTCACGGTCAAAAGTGAAAAGACGGGGACTATTTACGAGGAGGGCAAGGACTATGCCCGCCTCGAAGACAAGGAACTCAATTTCCGTTTCGACCACGACGGGCCGGCCATCGAGCTGTCGCCCGGCAGCCGGATCAAAAACGGCGAGCGCCTGCGGGTGAGCTTCTACCACGGCACCCACGTCTACGACGGCCAGGTCACGGCCTGCATGTCCGAACCCGCGGTCTACGACATTATGCGCACCAACGTCCGGATGATCCAGGACATCATGCACCCCACCAAGTATTTCCTGCCCCTCGATGAAATCCGCAACGGCGGGGCCTGCCAGGCCTGTGTGAGCCGTAAGCTGAGCATGGGACAGATGCTGGGCGATTTCATCACCCAGACGGTGAACATCATCCATGAAGTGAACCCGGACGCCGAGGTATTCATCTGGAGCGACATGCTCGACCCCAACCACAATGCCCGGGCCGACCGGGCTTACTATTACCTCGTGCCGGGGAACTTCTCCGGGTCGTGGAACTACATCCCGAAAGACCTGGTAATCGCCTGCTGGTATTTCGAAAAGCGGCGCGAGAGCCTCGACCATTTCTCCGGCCTCGGCTACCGCACCCTGGGCGCGGCCTATTACGATGCCGATGACCTGGAAAACCCGACAGGCTGGCTGGCGGCCCTGGACGCCACCCCCAACGCGGTGGGCATCATGTACACCACCTGGCTCGACAAGTACGACCTGCTGGATGACTTCGGCGACCTGGTTTCGAAAAGAACCGACCGCTGAAACCTGAAACGCGAGGGACCGCAGCCATGTCCGCCGGATTGCTTGTCCGTTCGATCGCCGCCCTGCTGCTGGCTCTGCCGTCTGCCGGGCTGACCGGGGAAGTGCGGGTCTACGAGGCGCCGCTGACCCTGCCCACCTACCGGCTGGGCGAGCCGGAGCAAATGCCCGCCTGGAAAGCCCGTTTCGGCGGCATCTACCCTTACACCATGCTGGATAAGCTCACCGATGACCGACGGGACAAGACCTACCGGGCGGTCTACGCGGAAAACGAGTGGGTGCGGGTCCTGGTGCTGCCCGAAATCGGCGGAAGGGTGCACGGCGCCCAGGACCTGACCAACGGCTACCAGTTCATGTTCGACCAGCGCTCGATAAAGCCGGCCCTGGTGGGCATGAGCGGCGCGTGGATCTCCGGCGGCATCGAATGGAATTTCCCGGACGGCCACCGTGTCTCCGGCTTCCGGCCCTCGGACTGGCGAATTACCCACAACCCGGACAGCTCGAAAACTATCTGGACCGGGGAGATCGAAAGGATTTACGGGATGCGCTGGTCCGTGGGCAACACCGTGCACCCGGGCCGCAACTGGATCGAAACCAAAGTAAGGCTTTTCAACTGCACTCCTTATCCGCACGCCTTCCTCTACTGGGCCGACTGCGGAGTGCGCGGCACCCCCCGGTTCCAGGCAGTGATCCCCGGCGAGATCGCCACCGGGCACGGCAAGCACCAGTTCTTCCACTGGCCGTTCAACGACGGGGTGGATCTGCGCCGCTGGGAAAACGCTCCCGGCGGCACCAGCTACTTCGCCTGGGAGAGCGAGAGCGATTATTTCGGCACCTGGAACCCGGAGGACAACGCGGGACTGGTCCACGTGGCCGACCATCATATCATGCGCGGCAAGAAGCTCTGGTTCTGCGGCACATCTCCGGCGGGCCGGCTCTGGGAGGTGGTCCTGACCGACAACGACGCTCCGCTGGTGGAACCCCAGGCCGGTGCCTACAGCGACAACCAGCCGGACTACCTCTGGATCAGGCCCGGTGAAACCAAGATCTTCAGCCATTTCTGGTTCCCGGTTCGGGACATCGGTCCCTGGCACTACGCTAACCTGGAGGGCTCGCTGGCCCTGCGGCTGGAAAAAGGCAAAGCGGTAGTCGGCTGGTGCCCCACCGCCAGGAACCAGGATGCGGTGGTCGCTCTCGACTGCACCGGCCGGGAAATTTTCCGCCGCACCGTGGACACGGACCCCGGCAGGCCGTTCCTGGCAAGCGTCCCGGTTCCGGTCGGCGCGGAACTTTACTACCTGCGCCTGTCCGTATTGAACTCGGCCGGTGACACCCTGCTGGCCTTCTCCCATCCCCGGCCCCAGAACCCGCCCCTGCCGGAGCCGGAGCCGCCTTTTCCGTCCCCGGCGCAGGTCACCAGCGCCGACAGCCTGTACCTGATCGCCGATCATCTGGAGCGCTTCCGCCAGCCCGACCAGGCGGCCGGCTATTACCAGGAAGCCCTGCGCCGCGATCCCGGCGACAGCCGGGTCAACACGGCCTGGGGGCTGGTCCTGTCCAAACAGGGCCTGTATCGGCAGGCCCTGGAGCATTTCGAGCGGGCGCTCGGACGCGACCCCTCCCTGGGGGAGGCCCGCTACTACGCCGGACTTTGCCAAAGTGCACTCAGCAACTTCCCGGAGGCCAAAAAACAGCTTGACCGCGCCAGCTATGACCCCGGCTGGTACGCGGCCGCCCAGTACGAACTGGCTCAGCTTGCCGCCTCACGGTACGACGATGCCAGCGCCCTGGAACACATCGAACGGAGTATCCGGGGCAATGCCGATAACATGCAGGCCAAGGCGGTGAAAGCGCTGGTACTCAATCGCCTGGGCCGCCACGCCGAGGCCCTGGCCGTGGCGGAATCCGTGCAGGCCGAGGACCGGCTGGACCTGCTTTCGGCCGCGGAAAAAGCCCTCGCCCTGGATAAGCTGGGCCGGGTCACTCAAGCCGGAGCGGCCCGGGACACTCTCCTTGGGCTTACCCGCCTGGCCGAACAAAACCATCTCGAGCTCGCGCTCCGCTATGCCCGCTGCGGCTGCTGGGAGGCCGCCGCCGGCGCGCTCGAAGACCTCGCTCTCTCGCCGGCCGCAGACAGCCTTTCGCCGGAGGCCTGGTATTAT
>JAZDIG010000567.1:0-2712 GCA_043805105.1 Candidatus Glassiibacteriota bacterium
CCGGAATTATCCGGGTCATTTCCGGCGGTTATTTTTTCCTGAATGTTTTGGTCCGGGGCGCTCCCCTGCGCCGGCTCCAGCACCAGCGTGCCGGCCACCAGGTCGTGCAGCGCCTGGCTGCGTCCGGTGAACAAGGCCAGCACATAACCCCAATAAAAGGGCAGCTTGCCTACCCCCTTGACCGCAGTGCGGCCGAGCGCGCGCCGGAAGGAAATCCGCCCGCCCTGGAGGTCGGTGACGAACAGGCCCAGCAGCATCTTGCCCGGCGTTGCCTGGCGGCGGCTGCTTTCGAAAACCGCGTAGTATAATACCGTCACCACTAAAAACACCCCAACCGCCGTCACCGGCAGATACCAGGGAATCAGCCGGGTAAGCAATTCCCACAAGCCGCCGCCGGTGATATACACTTGAAAAAAATCGGATTCCGACACTCTTCCGACAGCTCTCAGCTCATCGATCCAGTTTTCCGGTATCAGGAGCCAGACCGCCGGCGCGACAAAAACCAGCGCCGCTATCCAGCTCAAGAGCCAGTCCAGGATGAAGGCGGCGAACCGCCTGTCGAACGGTGCGTAGCGGGTCGGCAGCATCGAAGGCTCCTTTTTCCTGATATTTCGGCTTCTGAAAATAGTCCCTCATTCTGTCCGACACCCGAATCTTGACTCAGGTTCAAAATTGTGTCAAGAAATAACCGCAGTTATCGCCATCGTTTTGTTTCCCTTTTCCCGGCAATTTGTTATCTTTTGTTTCCAGCCGCATAAATACACACCGCACAAAGAACCTTCACCGGGGACTGCGATGAACCTCCGTAAGCGTTTATCCGTCCTGACCCTATCAATGCTGGTTTCGGCAGTTTCGCTTCACGGCGCCCGGCCTTTTCCCCAGACGGTTTACGACTCGACCCATCACCGCTCGATCTTCGTTTTCAGCGACCAGCTCCATAGTAACCTCAGCCAGGGTGAGGCCCGTTTCGCCGCCACTCACTACATCGGCACCCAGAAAATGCCGCTGGCCGACATCAACCGGATCAGGTCTTTCAACGAAAGCTTCCTGCACCTGCACTACAAGCTGGGAGTCACCGTGGACTCGATCGTCGACTACGGCATGATTATCAATGGCAATTGGTTTTCCGACAACTGGAGCCCGCTGTCCAATTGGGGGCAGGTGCGCACCCACGCCGACTGGTTCCTGCTCAACCGGCAGGGCCAGTGGACCGTGCACGGCGGCCGGCGCATGGTGATGGACATCAGCAACGCCGGCTTCCGCGAGTGGTGGGTCAACACCTGCATCCAGGAAATGACCGGCAACTCCTGCGACGGCGTGTTCGCCGACACTTACACTGTGCCGGCTCTCTATGGCAATACCACCTACCCGGAGTTGTTCAATAACAGCACAGCCACCACTCTGGCCGACTGGATTCCCAAGCTCAACGCCTACGGCGCCTACGTCTACGCCCGGCTCGATTCAGCCGGCTTCTACTTTTTCCCCAACGTCGACAACCTGCAAACCACCTGGGCTGACCAGGCTTCCCACTACTGGCAGGGCGACAGTATCCACGGGGCGATGATGGAGAGCTGGGGCAACTGGGCCAGCTCAACAGACGCCATGCAGGGCATGCAGCAGGCGGTCGCGATCCAGCACAACGGCAAGTTCATCCACGGCGAGGGGTATTTCGGCGATGGATCGCACCAGCTCAACCCGGACCTGTCGGACCCCGAAAGGCGCATGTGGCTGGCCGGCACCTACCTGCTCTGCAACCAGGGCCACATGGCCCTCTCGATGTACGGCACCGACTGGAAAAACCTGGGTATGAGCCGGTACCCGCTCTGGTTCCCCGAATACGAAATCGACCTGGGGCCTTTCAAGAGCACCTGGACGGCCATGACCATTAGCCAGCTGCTGTGGAACGGAGTGCTGAAACGGGACTACGAAAAAGGCTTCGTGGTGGTCAACATTTCGAGCTCGAATATCAGCCTGAACCTGGGCGGCACGTTCTGGCTGGCCGAGGACCCTTTGACCACCAGTCAGTACTGGAGCGATGAAAACGGCGCGGAAAAGGTGAGCCTGGCCTGGCGGGAAGTCACGAGCCTGACCATGAAGCCTTTCACCGCCGCGGTCCTGTTGAACCAGGAGCCCGGCTGCACCAACGAGCCGCAAGGGGATTTCGACGGCAGCGGCAGCCTGGACGTGCGGGACGTGATCGCCCTGCTGCGCTCGATCGCCTCCGGCGCACAAGACACCTGCCTGGACTACAACGAAGACGGCCGGTGGAACATCCTGGACGTGGTCGCCCTGTTGCTTAAGATCGTATAGACCTCTATTATTCTTCGGATACAGCGGCATCAGCCTGAGGAGGGTGGAAATGAACCTGGGTGTACACGCCTATGCCTGGACTTCCGAATGGAACGACAGCCAGCTCGGACTTATCGCCAGGTGCAAGCAGCTGGGACTCGACCTGATCGAAATCCCCCTGATGCGGATCGACCTGTGCCACCCGGCCGCGATCCAGGCCGAATGTGAAAGAGTGGGCCTCAAAGTCTGCACCTCCACGGTCCTGGGCGAGGCCACGGACCTGACCAGCGACAGCCGGGAAGTCCGCGCCGCCGGCGTCGCCTATCTCAAGCAGTGCGTGGAGTACACGGCCGCCATGGGCGGAAATACTTTCAGCGGGGTGATCTATTCCGCTATCGGCCGGAAAATCCAAACGCGGCCCCA
>JAZDIG010000568.1:0-6492 GCA_043805105.1 Candidatus Glassiibacteriota bacterium
TGCTCGAAATTATCGCTGTAAATCACTTCCGGGTAGGAATCTTTCGGAGCGATCAGCAGCCATGAAACAAGAATTGATACAATCACCCGGTGCGAAATTCCGTATTTGTGGAACATATTCTATTAGAAGAATTTAGGTTGAGGGGTCAGGCAATCCGGTTTTCCATTCCTCAATTTACAATCGATAGGACTCAGGGTCGATATAAATATTGACCGGCAGCTTTCGTATTCCGCTGCGCCTCCCGGGCAGACTCACTTCACAGGCCGCATCTCTCTCACCCTGAGTGCCGCTTCCCACCCCGAGCCGGCGGCCCGGCCTGACCAGCCGGTTCGCCGGCAATCCCGGCCGCCCTGATCCTGCCGAAACGGTTCAGGATCGCCACTCCGGCCAGCGAAAAACAGCCGCCGGCAATCGACAGCGGGCTCAGCAATTCTCCCAGCACGAGGTAGGCCAGCAGGGTGGCCGCCACCGGTACCAGGTAGAGAAACGACACCGACCGGGATGCGGGAAACCTCGCCAGCACGAAAGACCAGAAAAAATAAGCCAGGGCCGCCGGGAACACTCCCAGGTAAATCACCGTGAGCGTGGCGGCGATCCGCGCCGAACCGATAGCTTCGGCCAAGCCGGGAAAACAGGGAAGCATCACCGCGGTCCCTACCCAGATCGAATAGCTCGCCACCTCGAAACTGCCGTATCTGGCCAGGAGAGGTTTCTGAATGACGAAGTAAATACTGGTGCAGACCGCGGCCGCGAACACGTACATCGCGCCGATTTCGAACTTGAGCGTACCGCCCTCGCCGAACGCGATCAGATTGACTCCGCCAAAGCTGAAAAGCATCCCGGCCCAGCCAATCCGGTTCACCTTTTCACCGAGGAAGGCGAGGGAAAGAAACGCAGTAATGATTGGCGCTGTGCCGATGATAAAGCTCATCGACCCGGCAGACACAGTCTGCGCGCCGTAGTTGAGGGCGAGATGGTAAATCCCGATCCCGAACAGGCCGGAGGCAATTATCCGGGGCAGGTCTTTCAAGGCGGGCCGGCGCACCCGGCCGGCGGCGGCGAAAAAGGCCAGAAAAAGCGAAGCCACCAGGAAACGCAGCAGGGCCAGATGGAAAGGAGAATAATCGGCCAGGGCGGCCCGGATGCCCACATAAGCCGAGGCCCAGAGGATCACAGTGCCGGCTATTGCCAGGGCCACCAGGTAGTTAGAAGTTTCCCTCATCGATGTCCGGAGTCCAGGTCGAAAGTCGCAATTGAACCGATTCCCTTGACAAGCAGCAGCTCATCTCCCCCAGGCGACCCTGAACAAAGCCCAGCCGAGGACTGTATTTATCGTTCGAGCGTCAGCTCGATTATCGTATCGTAATTATCGGTATTGCCGGCCGGGACCTCCAGCAAGGTGCCGATTCCGGCGCTGCTGAACCTGACCGGCCCTCCGCCGGCCCGCCTGGCGGCAACGATCTTCCGGCCGATATCCGGCAGCGCCACCACGCGGTCCTCCCCCAGCACGTGCAGGAAAACCCGGCCGGCTTTCTGCGTGCATACGCCCCAGCTCTGCGGCGGGAACGGCCCTCCGCGGGTGCCGTAGATCGTTTCTCCGTTCTTGTTGAGCCATTCTCCCATGGCGGCCAGCCGCTGTTTCATTTCATCCTGGATCGTACCATCGGGCCGGGGGCCCACGTTGAGCAGGAAGTTGGCATCGTTGCCGGCGGCCCGCACCAGGTATTGCACCAGCTCGCGCACCGATTTGAACCGCCGGTCGCTGCTGTTATAGCCCCAGGAATCGTTGATCGTCTCGCAGGTCTCCAGCGGCAGAGCGGATATACCCGACCCCTTGTTGAACGGGTCATGACCGGGCAGGCCCTTTTCGAACATCTGGTAGTCCTCGCCGGCGAACGGTTTCGTGTGGTGGTTACTCCCGATCAGGGCGGCGCTCTGGAGCCGGTGAATGAGGCGGTAGGTGCGGCCGAGCCGCCAGTCGGCCTCGGGTTTTTCCCACATGCCGTCGAACCAGATCCCGCCTATCGGGCCGTAGCCGGTGAGCAGTTCCTCGAGCTGAGTGTCCATGTAATCCAGATAGGCCTGCCAGTCGCCGCTCTCCGGGCGGCCGTGGCTGTAGCTGGTGCCGCGGGGGAAATAGTCGGGGTGGTGCCAGTCGAGCTGGGAGTGGTAAAAGAAGAGTTTCAGGCCGTGGCGGCTGCAGGCCTCGGAGAGCTCTTTCAGGGCGTCCCGGCCCCAGGGCGTGCGCTCGACCACGTCGTAGCCGGACACCCGGCTGTCGTACATGGCAAAGCCATCGTGGTGCTTGCTGGTGATCGTGATGTAGCGCATCCCGGCCTCGACCGCCATCCGGCACCATTCGTCGGGGTCGAACTCGACCGGATTGAACTGGCCGGCGAGCTTTTCGTACTGGGCGATCGGGATGTTTTCGTTGTGCATCACCCATTCGCCGCGGCCCAGCACGCTGTAGATACCCCAGTGGATGAACAGCCCGAACTTCGCCTCCCTGAACCACTCGCGCGCCTCGAGATTTTCCGCGGTCGGTTGGTAGCCCAGGTCGCCCTGTTCCTGGGCGGCGAGAGGTCGGAGCGCGGCGGCCAGAACCGCAGCCGCCAGTAGAAATGTCGAATTTACCCTGTTCACGGCTCAACTCCTGGAATCCAAATTTAAAAGTAGCGCCGGTCTTTTACCGCTTTCGGTTCCACCTGCGGCATTGGTTCGGTGCGGCAGCCGGCCAGGATTTCATTGACTTTCTCCATCACTTCGGGATGGCCGACGGCGACGTTCTTTGTTTCGCTCTCGTCGTTTTTCAGGTCGAAAAGCTCGATTTCCCCGCCCGGCTGCTCGCGCACCGCTTTCCAGTTTCCCAGCCTCAGAGCTTGGCGCAGTCCTGGGCCTTCTGCCATCTCCCAGTAGAGGTACTCGTGCTCCGTCTGTTTCCGGCCGGCCGCCTTTTCGCCGATCAGGGCCGGCACGACTGACATGCCGTCGATAGCGGCCGGCGGTTTGGCGCCGGCCAGTTCGGCCAGGGTGGGCAGCACGTCCGGAAAATACCAGGCCAGCTTGTCATCCACGGCTCCGGCCGCGATCCGGCCCGGCCAGCGCGCGATCATCGGCACACGAATACCGCCTTCGTACAGGCTCCCCTTGCTGCCGCGCAGCTTGCCCATCGGCTCGAAGAACTGGAAAAAGTCGGCTCCCCGGCTGCCGAATCCGCCCTGGGCGCCGTTATCCGAGGTGAAGATGACGATAGTGTCGTCCTCCAGGCCGAGCTCTTCGAGCAGGGAGAGAACCCGGCCCACGTGGCCGTCCAGGTGGCTGACCATGGCCGCGAAGGTCGCCCGCGGGTGAGGCGAACCGGCGTAACCGGGGCGCGGGTCGTAAAAGGGCTCCTCTCTGCCGAATTTGCCGAGATAGGGCGCCAGGTCTTCTTCCGGCACCGCCAGCTCCACGTGCGGGATCACGGTCGGCAGGTAGCAGAAGAACGGCCGGTCCTGGTTGGCGCGGATGAAGCTCAGGGCGTGGTCGAGGATTTCATCGGGCGCGTATTGGGTACGCTGGCCCCCGGCATCTCCCGGCAGACGGCCGCCGGTCTGGTTGCCGGGCAGCGGCCAGAGCATTTCGTTTTTCCAGAGGTACTCCGGGTAGTAGAAATGGGCGTGGATCTGATGCAGGTAGCCGACGAATTCATCAAAACCCTGGCGGGTGGGTACGCCTGAAGTGTTGATCTCGCCCAGGCCCCATTTGCCGAACCCGCCGGTGGCGTAGCCGGCCTGCTTGAGCACTTCCGCGATTGTTACATCTCCGTCGCGGATAGGCACCCCGCCGCTGTTGGCCCGCACCGGAGCGTGGCCCATGTGCAGGCCGGTCATCAGGACACTGCGGGAGGGGGCGCAGACCGTGCAGCCGGCGTAGGTCTGGGTGAAACGCAAACCCTCGGCGGCCAGCCGGTCGATATTGGGGGTGCTGATCTTGTCCCCGCCGTAGCAGCCCAGATGGCGGATGCCGAGATCATCGGCCAGGATAAAGACGATGTTCGGCGGACGTGACGCATTCGCCGCGCGGGCCGCACGGATTAAGCTGGGGAAAGCCAGCGCCGACAGGCTGGCCCCGGCAGTGTGGATAAACCGGCGGCGGCCGATTCTCCTGGACATGGCACCCTCCCTTGCTGGTGAAAAGTCAGGCTGTACCGAATCAATGCAGAGGGACGACTTTATCGCCGAGGCATTCCCGCAGCCGGTCAACTTGTGGAAAGCCGTGGCCCAGGTGCTGCCGGAAGCCCTCCCCGAATGGCTTGCCGATCAGGCTCCCCCGCCCGGCGGCAAATTCCTCCATCGACCGCAGGTATTCATCCAGGCCGTGGTGTACCATCAACCATTGCCGCTGGCTGGCGTGGCAGGCAAGCATTCTTCTTTTGGTCTCGAAGACGGAGCTCACGTCCACCACGATTCCCGGCGCGACCGGCTTGCCGAACTTGTCCTTGCCCTCGAGCGGATCGACGTAGTAGAGGTGCGGTACCGGTTCGAAAGCCGGCGCTCCCTCGGTTTCGACGTTTTTCACGCCGCAGCCGAAACAGGCGGTCTGGGCCAGGCGGCTCGTGATTTCGTGGTCTATCATGTAGTCGTCCGGGCTGGGCGCGATCACGAGCGCCGGCTTCACCCGCCGCATCAGGCCGAGCGCCAGCAGGATCGTGGGCCGGTCGTAAGCGATGAACAGGTCGTCGCAGCCCAGGCAGTGATAGTGTCCGTTGATAATGCCGGCGGAGGCGCGAGCCTCCTCCCGCCGAATCCGGCTGATTTCCTGGCGGCCCATCGTCGCCGACCCGCAGTCCCCGGCGGTCAGGGAGGCGATGTGGACCTCCCAGCCGCTCTGGTTCAAGAGGGCGAGAGTGCCCGCGCAGAGAAACTCCGCATCGTCCGGATGAGCCTGCAGGCTGAGGACTCTGCCCTTGACCGTCACCTTAGCTTCCCTTTCCCCGGCAATCGACTGAACGCCGCTGCCTGAATAATAATCGTTTTTCAAATTAAGCACGAAAAAGCGGGTGAGGAAGGATTTTCTCCGGGATAAATCCGTTACAGTAATAACGAAACCTGAGAGGGATTATGTTGTAGTCAGGTCGACCTCTTGACTGCTAAGAAACATACGCAAATCAAAGGCCTTTTCTCAGGATTTCCAGGATTTCTTTTTCGGTCAGCTCGACGGGATTGCCCTTCATGCTGCTGGCCCTGAGCGACATGGCGGCTACTTCCGCCAGCTCGCTTTTTTTCAGGCCCAGCTCTTCCAGTCCGGGTACGGCAAGCTCCCGGCACAACTCGCGGACCCATTCGATTCCAGCTTCCGCCTTGGCGCGTGGGCTGTCTGTCACCAGACCGGCGACTTCTGCGTAACGGGCCAGCGCCTGCGACTGGGGCGCGCGTTTTTCCAGGGCACGCAGGTTCGCCTCCATCACGAACGGCAAGAGCCTGGCGCAGAATGCCCCATGAGCGCCGCCGGTTGTCCCGCCCAGCGGGCCGGCCAAGCCGTGAACAGCACCCAGTCCGGCATTGGCCAGAGCCAGCCCGCCGAAAAGGCCGGCCAGCGCCATGTCTTCGCGCGCCCGGCGGTCGCTTCCGTCCAGGCAGGCCGGGCGAAGGGACCGTCCCACGCGCATTATGCCCTCCCGGCAGATTCCATCGGTCAGGGGATTGGCCCGGCCCGAGACGAAAGCTTCCACCAGTTGAGTAAGGGCATCCAGGCCGGTGGCGGCCGTGACCGGAGCCGGCAGGGTCAGGGTCAGCCCGGGGTCCACCACCGCCAGAACAGGCAGCATCAGCGGACTGCGCAGGCTCACCTTGACCCTCTGCTCCGGTACGCCGATCACGGAATTACGGGTCACTTCCGCGCCGGTACCGGCGGTGGTCGGCACGGCGATGCAGGGCACGGGCCTGGCGGTGAGCGACCGGCCGCGGCCCACTACTTCCAGGTAGTCCAGCAGCTCGCCGCGGTTAGTAATCATGGCCGCCACCGCCTTGCCGGTATCGATCACGCTTCCTCCTCCCACAGCCACGACCAGATCGCAGGAGGCATCCCTGGCCTTTTTAGCCCCCTCGTCGATCACCCCCACGGTCGGTTCGCCTTGGACAGCTAATGTAACGCTCGAGACTCCTTGCGCGGCGAGCTTTTCGGCCAGGAGGCCGGAGTAGCGGCCGGAACCGCCGGTGACGATCAGAGCTCTGTGACCCAAACCGGCTGCAGCCGGTGCGACCTCCTCCACCCCGCCAAAACCGAACGCGATCCTGGCCGCAGTGGCAAATTCGAATTTAAGCGCTGTACCGGCCATCATGGAGGACCTTTAGCGAGCGGACGGCGTGCCTGATTGTCGCCCTGTGTTTATCTCGAGCTTTCTGTTAAAGGGTGGTTCGCGAAACGTTCCGGCGGGATTCCAATGTTATTTGGAGACTCGCGGCGTTGACCGGGCGGGCCGGCACGTTCATTGCCATTGCCAAGTCTCCG
>JAZDIG010000569.1:0-6016 GCA_043805105.1 Candidatus Glassiibacteriota bacterium
AGCTGATCGACCAGCTCTTCGCCACCAGCCTGCCCTATGCGGACGTGCACGGGAGAAACACGATCGTCGAGCTGAAGCTGGATGAAATAAACCGGAGGTTCGGCAGAACGTGACAGGAGTGCTGGTGCTGGCCGGCCCGACAGCGGCGGGCAAGACGGCCCTGGCTCTGGAGGTGGCCGAACTGGTTAGCGGCGAGATCGTTTCGGCGGATTCGCGCCAGGTCTACCGGGGACTGGATATCGGCACGGCCAAGCCCGCCCCGGAAGAGCTTCGCCGGGTCAGGCACCACCTGATCGACCTGATCGACGTGCGGCAGAGCTACAGCGCCGGGCGTTTTGCCAGCCAGGCGGGCCAGGCCATAGATGAAATCCAGGCCAGGGCCGGGACCCCGATAGTCTGCGGCGGAACCGGATTCTACATCCAGGCGCTGCTGGAGCCGCTGTTCGAGGAGCCGGCTGCGCCCGGGGAGCAGAAGGCGCTGGTGCGCAAGCGGCTGGCCGAGCGCAGGGCCGCGGAGGGTTCGGCCGCGCTGCACCGGGACCTGGCGCTGGTAGATCCGGATAGCGCGAACCGGCTGCATCCGAACGACTTCCAGCGGGTCAGCCGGGCGCTTGAGCTCTATTACCTAACCGGCCGCACCCTGACCGAGCTCTCCAGGTCGGCCGGGGAGCAGACAACCTATGTACCGTTCACGGTGATTCTCGACCTGCCTCTCGACCGGCTCGAGGAAAGAATCCGCAGCCGTACGGCACGGATGCTGGACGGCGCCTGGCAGGCCGAGGTGGCCGGGCTCCTGGCTGCCGGCGTCCCGCCGCGGGCGCCGGGAATGCAGAGCCTGGGGTATCCCGAAGTGCTGGAATTGGTGGCGGGGAGGATCGGCCGGGAAGAGGCGTTCGACCGGGTCGTGAAAAAGACCAGGCAGTACGCCAAACGTCAGCGCACCTGGTTCAACAAGATGGCGGCGGCGCTCAGAACCGAACCCTCGAAGGCCGACCCGGCTGAAATAGTCCGGAGGTGGCATGAACATCTGGAAAAATTGGAAGGGGCGGGCCAGTGAGCCGGGATAAGAAACTCAAGGTGGGGATCACCTGTTACCCGACTTACGGGGGCAGCGGGGTATTGGCCACCGAACTGGGCAAGCGTCTCGCCCAGCTCGGCCATGAAATCCATTTCATCTCCTATGCGCTGCCTTACCGGCTGAAAGGCTACTACAGCAACGTTTATTTTCACGAAGTGCAGGTTTCGAGCTATCCGCTCTTCGAGTACCAGCCCTATACGCTCACCCTGGCGGTGAAGATGCACGAAGTGGTGGAGGAGTACGGACTGGACCTGCTGCACGTGCACTATGCGATCCCTCACGCCACCAGCGCCTGGATCGCCAAGGAAATGCTGGGCCGTGACCACCCGATCAAGCTGATCACCACGCTGCACGGCACGGACATCACCCTGGTGGGGCAGGAGGTGAGCTTCAAGTCGATCACGCGCTTCAGCATCGGGAAATCGGATGGAGTGACCGCGGTCAGCCGCTATCTCTACGATCGCACTGTCAAGCTGCTCGAAGTGCACAAACCCATCGAGATCATCCCCAACTTCGTGGACACCGAATTATTCAAGCGCAGCCCGCGCCGCGACTGTTCGCGGGACCTGCTGAGCCCGGACGGCGCCAGGGTGATTATCCACATTTCGAACATGAGGCCGGTCAAGAGGCTGCCGGACGTGATCAAGGTTTTCGCCCAGGTGTCGCGCGAGCTGAAAGTGCGGCTGGTGATGGTGGGCGACGGTCCCGAGCGCGGCGGCGCGCACCGTCTGGCCGAGGAGCTGGGGGTAGGGGACCGCGTCGTGTTTCTGGGGGCCCAGGAATCGATCGCCAGTCTGCTCAACTGCGCCGACGTGGCTCTTCAGCCGAGCGCGACCGAGAGCTTCGGCCTCTCCATCCTCGAAGCCCTCTCCACCGGCGTGCCGGTGGTAAGCACGCGTTGCGGCGGCCCTGAAGAAGTGGTCCTGCACGGCCAGTGCGGATTTCTTTCCGAGGTGGGGGACGTGGACGACATGAGCGCCAACCTGATCCGGCTCTTGACCGATCGCGAGCTTTACGAAAGTTTCAGCCGGGTGGCCAGGCAGAGGGTGGTGGAGAATTACACTATCGAAAAAGTCACCGGCCTCTATCTCGACTACTACCGCCGGATTCTGGGCGGAAACTGACCCTGATCTGGAAAAACGAATATGTCGCTGACACGGGAGATAGAGGGATTCGAGCTGAGTGAGCCCAGCCGCAGGCTGGTGATCCAAGCCCTCGAGGAGGATGTCGGCACAGGCGACTTCAGCACACTCTGGTCCGTGCCCGAGCATCACACCAGCCGCGCCAGGATCATGACTCGCGCCGGCGGGGTGATTGCCGGCATGCCGGTCGCCCGCTTCATCCTGAGCCGGTTCGACCCGGAGCCGGTGCTGGTCTCATCGCTGGCGGACGGACAGGCGACTTCAGCCGGCCAGATCGTGGCTGAAATAGTCGGTTCGACCAGGAGCCTGCTGAGCCTGGAACGCACGCTCCTGAATTTCCTTCAGCGGCTCTCCGGGATCGCCACCCTTTCCAGACGCTTCGCCGAGAGCGTGGAGGGAACCGGAGTCAAAGTGCTCGACACGCGCAAGACCACTCCCGGGCTGCGTGAGCTGGAGAAATACGCGGTCAGGGTGGGCGGGGCCTACAACCACCGGTTCGGCCTGTTCGACTACGTGCTGCTGAAAGAAAACCACATCGCCGCCGCGGGCGGAATATCCGCCGCGGTGAAGGCAGTCGGCAAGCATAACCGCAGGAATCTGCCGGTGGAAGTCGAAACCAGGACGCTGGACGAGGTGCGCGAGGCGGCGCAGGCAGGGGTGAGTCGAATCATGCTGGATAACATGACGGTGGAGCAGATGCGCCGGGCGGTGGAGATTATCCTCGAGCAATGCAGGGACAGCCGACCCGAAATCGAGGCCAGCGGGGACATTAATCTGCGCACGGCGGCGGAAGTGGCCGAAACGGGTGTGGATTTCATTTCCGTGGGCGCTCTCACCCACAGCGCCGGTATCCTCAACCTGACCATGATAATCGAGCCGGAAGAACAGTGACCAGGTGCCGGGGTAGGGCAGATGAGCGGATACGAACTGGAAAAGAAGCTGTTGGCGGCTCTCAAGGCCAACCGCCACCGCTACCTCAGCGAGGATGCGATCCTGCACGAAGAGGGGCTGGCCGATAAGTTCAACGGCTGCACCGAGTGTGCTCAGGACGTCGAGCGGGCTATCGAGATACTCCGCCTGCAGGGCTACGAAATTGACGGCGACCTCGACCAGGGCTGGCATCTGATCGCCTGCCCGGACACGCTGAACCATTTCGAGCTGGAAGAAGCGCTGCACACCAGTTTCCTCGGCCGGGCCCTCTTCACCTACCGGATGATCGGCTCCACCAATGACACCGCCCGCCTGCTGGCTGTCAACGGCGCAGCCGACGGCACCCTGATCGTGGCCGAAGAGCAGAGCCGGGGGCGGGGCAGAAGGGGCCAGCGCTGGCATTCACCGCCGGGGGGCGGGATCTACGCCAGCCTGATTCTGAGGCCAGGCATCGAACCCTCCCAGGCCGGAGGCCTGGGACTGTTGGCCGCCCTCAGCATCTGCCTGGGCATCGAACAGTTCGCCGGCCTCAAGCCGCAGATCAAATGGCCCAATGACATTTATCTGGACGGGAAAAAGCTGGCCGGAATCCTCTGCGAGGCGGAATGGTCGGGCAGCGAACTGATCTTTCTGGTGCTGGGCTTCGGAATCAATGTCAACGTCCGCAGTTTTCCCGCCGAAATACGCGCCTGCGCCACTTCGCTGGAGATCGAGACCGGCGGGAAAAAGATCCCCCGCATCGAGCTCCTGGCCGAAATCATCGACCGGCTGGAAGAAGGCTACTTCCAGTACCTCACCGACGGCTTCACTTCATTCCTGCCCAGGGTCCAGGTGAGGGATTACCTGCGCGGCCGGAACGTGCTGATCGGCCTGGACAACGGCGACCGTCTGTCCGGCACGGCCAGGGGAATCGACGAGGGCGGGATGCTGCTGGTGGAGGTGCCCGGCCGGGAACGCCTGACCGCGGTGGCCGGCGGACACGTCCTGCAGTGCTGAAAAGGGAGGCAGCCATGGCCCATTCGGCCTGGCCCACCTTCGAAGGCGGGCCGAACATCACGATCAAAGTGCCGTCGTACCAGTACCAGGACACTATCGCTTTCTACCGGGACGTGCTGGGACTGGCGGCCGTTCGGGACCGGGAGCAGGCGACGGCTTTCCGTTTCGGGCGTTCGATTCTCCGGATCGATAAGGCCAGCCATCTCAGTCAGGCGGAAGTCTGGCTGGAGCTGGCCACCGAGGATGTGGCCCGGGCGGCCGCCCATTGCAAACGCTGCGGAGTAGTCCGGACCGATGGCATCGAAGAGCTGCCGGAGGGATTCGACGGTTTCTGGATAGCCAGTCCCGCAGGTATCATCCACCTCGTCGCCGGCAGCCGCCGCTGACCGGAACAAAGGACGGACCGCCATGATCCTGGCGTTCGACATCGGCAACACGAATATCGTGATGGGCCTCTACGACGGTCTGAGCCTGGCCGGCCACTGGCGGATCGACTCCAACCGCGACCGCACGGTGGACGACTACGGCCACCTGGTGCTCTACATAATCGAGCGGGTCTCCCCGCCGCGCAAGGTGAGAGGCGTGGTGATCGGCTCCGTGGTGCCAACCCTGACCTACGTCTTCGAAAAACTCTCGCGCCGCTATTTCGAGGTCGATCCGGTACTGGTCACCGGCAATTCCGAGCTCGGCCTCACCTACGATGTGGACGCTCCGCCGGAAACGATCGGGCCGGACCGGATCGCCAATGCGGTGGCCGTGCGCGAGCGCTACCGCTGCGATTCGATTGTGGTGGACGTGGGCACGGCCACCACTTTCGACCTGATCGAGGCGGACGGGACCTATCACGGCGGAATAATCGCCCCTGGAATCCGCACCGCGGCCGAATCCCTGATTGCCAACGCCGCCATGCTCACCCGTGTGGAGATCGAGGCCCCGGAAAAGGTGGTGGGCCGCGACACGCGCACGATGATGCAGTCGGGGATCTTCTACGGCGCGATCTGCCAGATCGACGGGCTGGTGGAAAGAATAAAGGCCGAATGGAAAACAGAGTGCAGGGTGATCGCCACCGGCGGATTCGTCACCATGCTGGCCAGGTACAGCCGGCAGTTCGATACGATCGATCCCAACCTCACGCTCGACGGCCTGCGGATCGCCTACGATCTGCTTGTTGAAAGTAAATGAAGCGTTCATTGAATCGATTAAAGTCGGGGATAACTGTGGCGAAAACATATGGATTTTCAAGTCGAAGTCTCGAGGGCCGGCCGGTAGCCGGGACAGTTCACCTTCCATGCGCCGATTAAGTAATTAAGGACTGATAATTAAAGTTTTTCTGCAACGATTTCAGGTGTTTGCTCCCACATTCTCCGATCTTGCTAAACCGCAGTCATTTACTCGACTTGCCGTCTTTCCTGATTGCGAATAATTTCTTAACCTTTATCAATTCTTATCTTATGGTTTTATTTTGTCTTGACTTTTTTTCGCTGCAGATTAGAATAATTCTCACCAGCTTAATGAACTTAAAACTACAAAGATGCTTTTGGCGGCATCAGCCGCGAAGCGGAAAGGAGAAGCCGGCCAGGTAACAGTATGATTGATGTGAGGTTGCAAAGGAATTGCAATCAGATACGGATGACAAGCTCGAAAGGAGAGATCTATGCATGAATTCGGTAAGACTACCGTATTCAGCCTGCTGCTTGCGTTGATGTTCAGCGCGGTAACCGTCCTGGCTCAGACTACCGGGAAGATCGAGGGTATCGTGCGCGATAAGGACACCGGCAGTCCGCTTGGCGGGGTGCAGGTGAACGTTCAGGGCACTCGTCTGGGCAATATCACTAATGAGGACGGTTATTATTTTATTCTCAACGTACCC